>NZ_JCBAIQ010000010.1:0-231783 GCF_059772165.1 Paenibacillus sp. TY11
AGCAGCAGGCGAAGACGGCGAATGGAACGCCGACTCCGCAGACGAGCTGCTACAGCTCGCGCAGGCACGCGATGTGCTGGCCGTCGGTCCCGGCCTCGGCCGCTTCGCAGGGGACACCGGCTGGCTACGTCGCCTGTGGGAGGAATACAGCGGCCCGCTCGTGCTTGATGCGGACGCCTTGAACATCCTCGCCTCGGCGGGGCCTGAGCTGGATGCTTGGAAGTCGAGAAGCGCGGCGGTCGTGCTGACGCCGCACCCCGGTGAAATGGCTCGTCTGCTGGGCATATCGACAGCAGAGGTACAGCGTGACCGCATCAACCATGCCCGGCAGTACGCCCGGACACGCAAGGTCACGCTGGTGCTCAAAGGAGCGCGCACCGTGATCGCGTGTCCCGACGGAACGGCCTACGTTAATACCACAGGCCACGCCGGGATGGCGACAGGCGGAGCGGGCGATGTGCTGACAGGCATCATCGCAGGTTTGCTGGCTCAGGGCTTGAACGCTTCGCAGGCAGCAGCCTTTGGCGTGTATCTGCATGGTGCGGCTGGAGAAACAGCCGCGCGTCATCGCCAGCATCCCGCCTCAGTGGTGGCTGGTGATATTATTGAAGCCCTATAGGCCATAGCAGCAGTGGCAGGAGGAAGGCCAGCATGATCTGTACTCCATATTCACGGTTCAGCCAGTGCCTTCCCCCATAATACAGCAGTGTAATCCCTGCACCTGCTATGCCTGTGCTCCATGAAATACCCGTTCCGGCAGGCGACATCAAAGAACCTAGCAGGAGAAAGACACTGAATCCTGCGGCAAGGTATAAAATGGACTGCTCGGGCTTGCGAAGCCAAGGTAAAAGATCGCGTAGCGCATCAGCGGCAAGAGCCGCCGGAAGGGCAAAGCCATAGGCCCACAGCTGCGCGGTCAGTTCACCGCTATTGCCTGCTATAGTCACAGGAATCCCTGTTATTTCCTCTGTCAGATAGCAGTAGACCCATAAGAGACCAAAAACCAATCCTCCACAGGCCAGTTTATTCAGCGCATAACAACCAAGCTCCATCCGCCAAGGCATTTTAGAATTAAATTCATTCCAAGGCTGTCTCATGTTGCGACTCCTCCTTATCACACTCGGTAATTCACAACCAATCAAGGAATTTATTTTCAATTACAATCCGCTTACGGTTTACGGCATTTCAGTTTACGTTAGCTGTGTATCATGTTCCTAAGCAATAAAGATTGCGGATAGCCGCGGTACGGAAAGGCGGGGATTGCATGATACAGGCGGTTATTTTTAATCTCGAAAGTACATTGTTAGACCCCGGAGGACGGGGCTTAATCCAGGGAATGCGTGACATTTTCAGATGGAAGGGTATACAGGTAACCGAAGAACAGGTATCTCATGGGCGGGGATTGCCGATCCGGGATCATATTGCGAATGTGCTGGGACTTTCAGAGGTTCGGAAAAAATGGTTGGAGAGCTTCGGTACGCATCCCGGCAGAGTGGATATTGAGCATATTTATCTTGAGCTTGTCCCTGTTCTCCGCTCTTTGATCCAAGGGGCTGAGCCTGCTATCGGTATAGACAAGGCGCTGCATGAGCTGCAGGATCGCCGCATTCAGTCAGGTGCCACTGCATCCTGTCCGATGGAGATGCTCAGTCACGTGTTTACGCCTGCACAGTCACCCTATACGCTGGATTGTATGGTAGCCCCTTGTGAAGTTTCACAAGGGAGGCCTTATCCCTGGATGATCTATGAAATTGCACATCGCTTGCAGGTATTCCCGCTTAGCGATATTGTGAAAGTAGGAGATACAGCAGCCGATATGCAAGAGGGACGGAATGCTGGCGTATGGACGATTGGGGTGTTGAACCATAACGAAAGCGTGCTGACCGCAGCTCAAACCACCAGCTGTGAAACGGATGACAGAGTGGCTGAGGAACGGCGCAGACAGAGCGTATATGGTTTGAAAAGGGCAGGAGCCCACATCGTGATGAACTCGGTTGCTGACTTGCCGCGTATTTTGCGTGAAATCGAAATGCTCCAGCATACGGGAGGCTATCCTTCTTATACGAAACAGGTAAAAACAGCGGCGATGCCCCCGTCGTGAGAAGAACGGGTATGAATCTCGAGTGCTTGAATACACACTTCTAGGTTATATGTATGCACCTACCTGGATAAAGGTGAACTCTGCTCGGCTTTCATAACATAATAATGGAGCATTCGCTACGTTAGCGAATGCTCCATTTTAGTTTACTCCTTTTCGTTTGTTGGACAACTTTCACCCGGAACGCAGTATCCGCGAAGCCCTATTATTCGGACATCCCCCTTTCACTAGACGAGCAAAAAACGATCTTGAGCAGTATGCCCGCCTTGCCGGACAAACCTTATGATTTGGATATCGATGTCACCATTAAATTACGAATGAACTACTTTAGATTTTTTAACTGCTCTTTTCAGGTCCTGCTTGCGGCGTTCCTCCAAATACCGCTCCCCATTCTTCTTGTCTGCTGTCAGCGTAAAGCAGGAAATGATGGTGAACAAACCTGCAATAGAACCCAGAATTAAATAAGTAATCGGGAAATTCAGAACTTCATACATATGTCCGACAACTGGCGAGAAAACGGAAACCACCAGGGAGCCCATAAACAAATACAGCAGGTACATGGTGGAGGACAACCGCTGGTCAAAGTTAACGGTAATGTACTTGAAGATGGCTACCAAAATAAGCGGTTTCTCCAGAGAGTGAATCATCTTCATCGCAGCCACCCATATGGAACCGAATGGCAGCGAAGAACCGATAATACGCAACGACATAATCGCCCCGGCAATAATCAATGCCCATTTGGCGGTCGTTTTGTTCACAAACCAAGGGGTAACAAACAGGAACACAAATTCCAGGAAAACCTGCACAGCGCTCAAATCGCCAAGGAATTGATTTCCTTCCGCTTTGGAACTGAACTGCGATACGAAATATGTGGCAAACTGCTGGTCATATACCTCATAAATTTGGGTCACGCCAACCATGAATAGCATAAGAAACCAGAACTTTGTGGTACGTACGAGATGCAGCACATCAATTAGCTTCAACGATTCTGTTTTCTGCTGCTCTTGTCCGGAAATTTCGACTTTGGTCAGGAAGATACAGATCATAGCAACAACGGCAGATACGGAGGCAATCCAGAAGGTCAGATTTACATTGATATTGATGACCCGTCCCGCAACAAAAGTAGCCGCCGCCCACCCGAGTGAACCCCACATACGAACCCGTCCGTATTCAAAGCCGTATTTGCGCGAAACTTTGTCCATATACGAATCGACGACACCGTTACCTGCGTTAAACACCAGGCCGATAAATAGCGCACCGACAATGGCACCAATGACGAACTGCGTTTGAAGCAATGGACCGTAAACATAGATAAAAAAGGGACCGACGAGCAAAAGGATCGTAAAGAGTATGTACAACAGATGTTTTCTCAAGCCCAGCTTGTCGGATAAGTAACCGAACAGGGGCTGCATGACCAAGGCGACGATTGAGTTAGCCGCGTATAGAAACCCCGTGTAGGTTTCTGAAATCCCCAGGCTTTGCCCCAGCCAAATGACAAAAAAGGACATGGCCGCAGACCATGTAAACAGATAAGCGAAGTTAAAAATACTCAGAGACCAATAGTTGCGTTTTGCCAAATTCATCATGTTCAAGCACCCCTTAAAATTGTAGCCGCTCAATGTGTTGCAAACGTGAGTATGCATTGTCTTTACTATTAATTGTAAGGATTATTCCATTGAATCCATAGGGCACTTTTCCAAGATTTCCTGTGCTTTTCGCAATCAGTTGCTGGATTCTATAGAAACACAAAACGTAACTATTCAGGTACCGATCTTATAGCCAACGCAAATAAGGGGTGCAGCGCACCCCTTAGGGAAAAAATAAATGGGAAGAGCAACTTTCCCTATCTATAATTTGAAGGAAGGGGATGGGGATGGGGAATAGATAAAAAACAAATATTCGCATTTAATTAAACGAAGCCCCACCTTTGAAGATGCCCATCAACTTATTCTCGACAACGCCGCATTTTGGGCTAGTCGTCTTACGTACAGAAAAGCACACAAATTGGCCAAAACCGCTACCATGGCCAGTCCCCAGAATAGGTTTGCATACGCATGGCTAGTCGGAAGATGCTTTTGCCATTCCATTGCGCTAGACATCACGGCAATGCTGAATGCCCCGCTGATAAATTGCATCAGTTGAAACAATCCCGTGCCTGAGCCAATTTGAGAAGAGGGCAATATGCACGAAATTTCGTTTGAAACGCTACTGCTGATGATAGCAAAGCTTAAGTTCATCAGCATGTACACGAAAACATCCGCTATCCAAAATTGGGTACCCACTCCTGCGAACAATACGGCCGCCAAAAGTATTAGCATGGGAGTCGTACGCAACATCCTGCTGTTTCCCCGCTTGTCGATCATCGCCCCGATCATTCTCGATAGCAATATGGACAAAATAGCCCCCGGAAAAATAACAAAACCGGCATGACTTACGCTCAAACCAAAATGGTTCAATAGCATTTGTGGCAACAAAAAAAGCGTTGCAAAGTTGCATAAATAGGATAAGACCCCGAGTAAGGCAAGCACAAGATAGGTTCTGTTAGCTAATAATGACGGCAGCACAAACGGGTGCTTCGCTCGGCGGATACGCAGAGCAAAGACGAGCAGCCCCGAGATTCCGATCAACAAGGCGACGGGATGAAAGTTGGTGAAAAATAGCAACAGACCTGCTGTACCTGCGCTCAGTGCCACTGCCCCCAGTAAATTCGAAAGACCGTTTGGACAGCGACTCTTTTGGAATATAACGCATAAGCAGCGGGGCAATGCACATCAACAAGGATGTAATTGCAAAGAGATACTTCCAACCGAGATATTGCACCACAAAGCCGCCGATCACCGGACCTAGCCCAAACCCCAGTGACACGGAGGACATGATGAACGTCATCGATTTTCCCCGGCGCACCAGCGGTACGTAACGGGTCAGAAAAACGATAGACAGGGAGAGCGCCGCACCGGCACCGGCAGCTTGCAAAACGCGTGCCGCAAGCAGTATCCAGAAATGGTTGCTCAGCATCGCCCCAACCGACGCGCCTCCCGTCAAAACCAGACTAATGGCGAACAACCGGTTCAACGGAACAAAATCAGACAACCGGCTGTAGGTTATCGAGGAGATGGCGAACATGATAGAATAACTGGTGACCGTCAATGAAACGATAGATGCCGGCAAGTTAAAATAATGGCTTAAATCGTTTAACGCCAAATTAAACATGGCCGTATTCATAGTGACCAACACAACGGTAATGCAAAGCAACGTAATAATAACGCCTTCACGGGGAAGAAGGAGCACTTCGTTTTTCTCGACCATAGTATTGTGGAGAGCATCCTCCATGGGATTTTCCTTCTTCCATCTTTTGATTTGGGGAGGTTATTTATCTAGCGACCTTAGCGAAATGCTCCAAAGTGCGAACCAGTTGGGCTGTATAAGACATTTCGTTATCGTACCAAGCTACGGTTTTCACCAGTTGCTGGTCTCCGACTGTCAGAACTTTCGTCTGCGTGGCGTCGAAGAGCGAACCGAATGTGATACCTTTGATATCGGAAGATACAATTTCGTCTTCCGTGTAGCCGTAAGTTTCTGGATCGGAAGCTTCTTTCATAGCAGCGTTAACATGCTCAACCGTTACCGTCGTATTCAATATGGCAACGAGTTCAGTCACGGAACCTGTTGGTACAGGTACACGTTGGGATGCTCCATCCAGTTTTCCCATCAGTTCCGGAAGAACCAGACCAATGGCTTTTGCGGCACCGGTTGAGTAGGGAACGATGTTCACCGCAGAGGCGCGCGCGGCACGGAAGTCGCCTTTTGGATCTGGAGCGTCAAGCGTGTTTTGGTTGCCCGTGTAAGCGTGAACTGTCGTCATTAGCCCTGATTGGATACCAAACTTGTCGTGCAAAGCTTTAGCCATAGGGGCCAGGCAGTTCGTTGTGCAGGAAGCGCCGGAAATAACCGTTTCAGTTCCGTCCAGCGTGTCATGGTTCACGTTGTATACGATCGTTTTCATATCGCCTGTAGCAGGGGCAGAAATGACGACTTTCTTCGCTCCACCTTTCAGGTGAAGCTCGGCTTTTTCTTTCGTGGTGAAGAATCCTGTACATTCGAGAACAATGTCAACGCCCAGCTCTTCCCAAGGGAGTTCTTCAGGATTCCGCTTAGCCAGAACCTTAATCTCTTTGCCGTTTACTTTAAAAGCTCCTTCATGGACTTCAATATCACTGTGAAAAGTGCCTTGCGTAGTATCATATTTGAGCAGATGAGCTAACATTTTAGCATTCGTAAGGTCGTTAATCGCTACAACTTCGACACCTTCCACATCTTGTATTCGGCGAAAAGCGAGTCGTCCGATCCGTCCAAAACCGTTAATGCCTACTTTTACAGTCATTGAAAAATCCCCCTAAATGTTTTATTTATTCCAAACAGGCGGATGCCTGTCATGAAATCAAAAGAAATCAGTTCTTCCATGATCAGAATACCCTGCGTCCCCTTGGTGAATGGCCCAGCCCAGGGCTATTTCATTTTGGAATGGCTTGCTGTACAATAAAAAAAGAGACCGAATGGTATCTTTTATTTTATCATGATTCTAGTAAATGACAAGGCCAGAATTGTATAATTTGTTTAAAACAAATGAAATAGAATAAGTTCATACGGAGGAGCTCATGAAAAAAGGGGATAGAACACGGGAGCACATCATTATAAAATCGGCTGAAGTTTTTAACCAGAAAGGATATGCCGGTACATCGCTGAACGATATTATTGCCGACACAGGAATCAAGAAGGGGGGCATCTATCGACATTTCGCCAGTAAAGACGAGATAGCGCTGGAAGCCTATAATTATGCTGCTAGCATAGTCACCAGAAAAATTTTAGAGGCGGCCGATCATGAGCAGTCTGCGTCAGGAAGGTTGATTGCTTTTTTTCGTGTTTATGAGGATGTTATCAACGATCCGCCATTTATTGGAGGGTGTCCCATGCAGAATACGGCTGTGGAGAGTGACGATACTCATCCGGAGCTTTGTGGTCGGGCAAGGCAAGGGTTGCATACGTTCTTGGATATGATGAAAAGTATTATTCGTGACGGTATTCAAGCTGGGGAGTTTAGAGAGGATCTGGATGTTGATGCGCTAGCATCATTTGCATTTTCCTTGTTGGAGGGAGGGATTTTGCTCAGCAAGTTGGATGGGGATAACAAGCACATGTTAATGAATATAAAAATTTTCTCGTCCTATTTGCAGCAATGCTGCTTAAAGACCGGTTAAACAGGTGAACTGGCACATCGGAATGGACCATGTAGGGCTGCATTCTAAATATGCAAAGGGAGAGATGAATTGCGGCCGTATCGGAAATCGGCAGACAAGTTAACCCGGTTTAAAGCGAAGTAGCGAAGCTTGTTGATTTAAATCGATTTTTTGCTATCGTGAAAGGTAACTATTCAGGTACCGATCTTATAGCCAACGCAAATAAGGGGTGCAGCGCACCCCTTAGGGAAAAATTAAATGGGAAGAGCAACATTCCCTTTAAGCACGGACTGAATACTTTCGAGCACTGGAAGGGAATGTTTTTTCAAGGTGGATAGGAAGCCTCGTATACGGCAAAAGGTTTTCGCCCCTTGTTCACTACGGAACGTTCCGGAGACCTTTTGCTGGACTTTCATCATGCGAACGTCCCGCTCCGCTTGGTTATTATCGAAAGGAATGTGGAATTCACACAAAAATGAGAGTACGTCCAAGCGATGAAATTCCAAACGGTCCAACAAGTTCTTGGCTTTACTTTGCTTCAGCCGCCCTTTTCGTTTTTGCTCAATGGGAGCACTTTTCATCGACTCCTCCAATCGACCATGCGCTAAAATGAGATCGTACCGTTCGGCAAAACCAGCTAATTCTGCCACTGTGAACGACTCTGCACGAGTCCTCCTGTCATCCACTGCGTGTTTCATGTCAACGAGCAGTTCGATCATGCGGCCTGCCCATAGCTGCTTCTCCTGCTCCAGAATATAGGTGAGCTCTCGAAGGTGGTGAGCGTTGCACAGCGCATGTTGACACTGGTCGTAGGCGAAATAGGGCTTCCATGCATCATGGATGGCGATTCCCTCATAATTAGGAAGTATTCCTGCGGCCTCGAGACCTTTCAGCCCGCGACGAGCATGGATCGTGTAATGGGTGTGGCTGGTGGTGCCGGCCACATGGAGCCAATGCTTTCTCCCCTCCACTTGGAGTCCAGTTTCGTCGAAGTGAACCACGGGAGTCTGCAAGATCGTCTGAGCAATCTGTTCTTCGACCGGTTCCAGTCGTCGATATAGATCGAGATTGCTATTGATGATGGTCGCTTGACTGGGAAGATGACCGAACCAATCCTTGAATAGTTCTGCGATTCGCTCGTAAGGCAGCAACTGGTATTGGTTCAAGTAAATCCAGAACGCCTTCATGTTCGGGCCATACTGAACCGGAGCCGCTGCTTCCGGAGGGAATACCGCTTTCGCGATACCACCACAATCCGGGCATTGTTTCACCTCGGCCCAGTGCTCGGTGACCTCTACAGGGATAGGCGGTATGTCCCAAACCTGTCTCTTCTCATAACGAGTCAATGTTTGTTCCTCTAAACATCGCCCGCAGGAGCAAGAGGAAAGCGAATGAATCACGACGTGGTCCGGTTCCGCAGTGAACTTAAGGGTATGCCCCGGATACCCTTGTTGACCTCCCACAGCGTTCTGGCCTTTCTGGCGTAAACTTTTAGGCTGAGGTTTGTTAAAGCCATCAGAGGAAGGCGGCTTGCTGCTGTTCCGGCTATTCTTATGGACTTGCTGTTCCAACTTACGAACGCGTTCCTTGAGTTCGGCTATTTCTTCACGCTGCTGCTGGATAATCGTCGTAAACTCTTGAATAAGTCCTGTGACCAGTCGTACAACTGCATCAGGACCGGCTTCGTAAACAGCCAATATCTCTTCTCGTTTCATCACATTTCATCCCTACTGGAAAATTCTACTTGAATCTTACCACAGGAGTTATACCGATTAATACATGTTTTTGGAAGTACCTGAATAGTTACCACAAAACAGCCAAACGACGTGTATACGTCATTCGGCTGTTTTAGTGTAATTGGGTGAATATAGGGAATTAATTAAAAGATCTATACCAGTTTATTTTTGAATCTTCACGAACACCGGATTGGAGTAAAACCACAGATCCTGCTACGGATTTCCCCATTCTATATGTTTCATGGAATTTTTTTTGCACACTGCGTAGTTTTTATCCTTCATAAAAAAAGCCTTAGCCCGGTAAGTACCGAGTTAAGGCTGTAGCTTATTACTTACAAATCGTCAAATCCGTTGTCATCTCCGACCTTGCCATAATTGCGTGATTTTGCTTCAAAGAAATCCGTTTTGGTTGCATTCAGCGCTTCATCTGAGAATGGTTTGATCCAAGGCATACAATTTACATCTACGCCTTCGTAAGCTTTGTCCATACCAAGCAGTCTCAGGCGCATATTTGCCATGTATTTGATATAATCGCTCAGCTCTTTCAGGTCGATGCCGCGAACCTCTTTAAGCGTATAATGCGCCCAATTCGTTTCCAGCTCCACTGCGCGGTCGATCATACGATAGACATAGTCCGTATTTTCCTTGGTATTCAGCTCAGGGAAATCAGACAATAGCTGCTTGAATACTTCGGCAAAAAAGTAGCAATGCTGATTTTCATCGCGCTGAATATAAGAGATCATTTGGCTGGTTGCCATCATTTTCTGGTCACGGGCCAAATTGTAGAAGAAAGCAAATGTACTGTAAAAGAAAATACCTTCCAGAATCAAATCGGCTACCATCGCCTGGAAAAAGGTTTGCGGGTTCTGCTCATCGCGGAACTCCTGGTAAATGTCCGAGATGAATGTGTTACGCTCCAGCAGGACAGGATCGTTTTTCCAGTATTCGAAAATTTCCTTCTGTTCCTGATCTGACACCAAAGAAGACAGAACGTAGGAGTAGGACTGGTTATGCACCACTTCCTGCTGTCCGATAATCGCCGAAATGGCTTCCAGCGAGGAATCGGTAAAATAACGTTTTACATCCCCGACAAACATCGTTTGCATGGAATCCAGCACAGCCAGCAGGCCGATGTTAATTTTGAATGTGCGCTGTTCTTCGGCATCCAGCATAGGGAACTGGGACGCATCCTTGGACATTGGAATTTCATCCGGAATCCAGTGGTTCAGCAGCAGTACTTTATACAGTTTGTACATATGCGGCATCCGAATATCGTTCCAATTCAAAATACCGGAGCTTTCGCCTTCAATAATACGGGTAGAGCGATTCGGCGCTTCCGTGTTAAAAATCTTTTGTAACTGCATGGGAGATTCTCTCCTTTAATTTAGGATGCGCAGCTATCGCATTCTTCAATCGTCAGTGCGCGGCTGCGTACATAATAGGTCGACTTCATACCTGATTTCCAGGCATGGATGTGCAGCTCTAAAAATTCGGTAGCTTTAATATCCGGACGTACATACAGGTTAAAGCTTTGGCCCTGGTCAATATGACGCTGACGTGCAGAAGCCATGTTGATCGAAGCATGTTGATCCAGCAAGAAAGCCGTCTTGTAGTACCAGATGGTTTTTTCGTTCAAGTCCGGTGCAGGGTTAGCGATCTTGTAGGTTGTTTTCTCTTCATAGGAAAGCAACTCATACAATGGATCAATGCTAGCGGTAGAGCCTGCGATGATGGACGTGGAACCGTTAGGCGCGATGGCGAACAGCCATGCGTTGCGGACACCGTTTTGCTTGACTTCTTCCGCAAGTTCGCTCCACTCGGACGTAGTGACAAATTTGCCTTCGCGTGTACCGTCCGTATAGCCACGGGAAGTGAAATAATGCCCAGTCGACCAGTCAGAACCCTCGAATTTGGCATAACGGCCTTTTTCTTTCGCTAGCTCCATGCTGGATTTTACAGCCAGGTAGTTAATTTTTTCATACAAATGATCGTTATAAGTTACCGCTTCATCGGATTCCCAACGGATGCCTTCAAGTGCGAGCAGATGATGCAGTCCGAATGTACCCAGACCGACTGCGCGATATTGGCTGTTCGTATATTGTGCTTGCAGCACTTCAATGTTATTGATATCAATAACGTTATCCAGCATACGTACCTGAATCGGTACGAGACGATCCAGCACACCTGCCGGAACGGCGCGAGCCAGATGGATGGAGTTCAGGTTGCACACAACAAAGTCGCCAGGAATTTTGGAAATAACAATGCGTGTTTGTCCGTCCTTGGTGACTAGTTCTTCTTTTTCCACTACAGTTGCAGATTGGTTTTGCATAATTTCCGTACACAGGTTGGAGGAATACACCATACCGTGGGCGCGGTTCGGGTTGGCCCGGTTTACCGTATCGCGGTAGAACATGTACGGTGTACCTGTTTCCAGTTGTGATTTCATCAGGCGCTTCATGATGTCGATGGCAGGCACCGTAATGCGGGAGAGAATCGGATGCTGTGACGCCTCCTCATACTTCTCACGGAAGGAACCTGAACCGAAGGTTTCATCATAAAAATCCTCCAGTCCCAGTGGACGACCCTTGTCATCTTTCCAGCCCATCACCTTCTTCACTTCATGCGGACAGAACAGATTCCATTCGCCGCGTGCTTCGACCCGCTCCATGAACAGATCGGGCAGACATACACCGTGGAACACGTCATGGGCACGCATTCGCTCGTCACCGTTGTTCAGCTTCAGGTCAAGGAACGCGAGAATGTCCTTGTGGAATACGTCCAGATAAACGGCAATTGCACCTTTGCGTGTACCCAATTGGTCTACGCTAACAGCTGTATTGTTCAGCTGACGAATCCACGGAATGACGCCGGAACTTGTGTTTTTATGTCCACGGATATCGGAGCCGCGCGCCCGTACTTTACCGAGGTATACGCCGATGCCGCCGCCCATTTTGCTAAGACGGGCTACATCGGTATTGGAGTCGAAAATGCCTTCCAGCGAGTCGTCTACGGTGTCGATAAAGCAGCTGGAGAGCTGTCCGGCCACCTTTTTTCCGGCATTGGACATGGTTGGTGTAGCTGCCGTCATGTACATGTTGCTCATCGCCCAGTATGCTTCCTTGACCAGTTCCATACGCTTGTCGGCAGGTTCTTGGTGCATCAGGTACATCGCGATGATCATATAGCGTTCCTGTGGCAGTTCCATCACGCGTCCATCAAAATCATTTGCCAAATAGCGCTCAGACAGCGTCAATAGCCCGATATAATCGAACAGCAAATCATTTTGTGGCAAAATGGCTTCGCCTAACTCGTCAATTTGCTCTTTGGTATAGTAGTCGAGCAGCTCTTGACGGTAGATTCCCTTTTCGACTAACTCGGTAATGAGTGGATAAAAAGCACCGTAAGGCTCGTCTGCGTAGGATTTGTAACGGCGGTGAGTAGCCGCTTTTTTATATAAGGAAGTGAGCAAAGCACGCGCAGCAGCGAATTTCCAGTCTGGTTCTTCTTTGCTAACCAGTTCAAGGGCAGCCATCGCAAACGCGTTGCTGATTTCATCTCCCGTCACTTCGTCCCGGCGCAGCTTACTGGTTACACCACGAATGAGACGATCTTTATCCAGCTTGTCCAGCCCGCTGAGTACACGGTCGGCATATACGGAAATGCGTATTTCATCAAAAGCCAACTGGCGATTGTTTGGTTTGGTTACGAGTTGTGGCATAGGATTAATTCCTCGCTTTCCTGATTTGGAATTCATACTTAGGGAATAGGCATGAAAATGATCATGATGAAAAAGATAATGATGAAATAGCGATGGTTCAGACAGCATTTGGGGGCTGTATGTAATCCAATAACATAGAAATAGCGATGCGTTTGCCAATGAAGGGGGAAAAGATGGTTCCCGTACGACTTATCGGCTACATCACTATATTTAGACGTGTTATGAATATTTAACCCAACATATTGTGTTTATAAACTTAAAATTTCAAATAAGTGCAAGGAGTATTATAGCAACATTCGAAGCCATACGTAAAGGAAAAGGAATGGAAAATCAAAATATGCAGAGAAGTCGCGGACTGTATTTGAATTGAGGCTGTGTGAACGGTACAATGAATGATAAAGGTGTTTCCTACAGAAACAAGTAGCATACATATGGACTTTTTTTACGAAATAAGGTTGCTTTATCGGACAGAGGTTTTAGATTTTTAAAGAAGTGACGATTTTAAATTAAAGGAGGAACTTGGCGATGGCCATTGCAGAAGTGACTGTGATTCCGATTGGAACGGGGAGTACGAGCCTGAGCGACTACGTTGCCCAGATGCAAAAAGTGTTGAAGACGCAAAAAGGAATTACCTATGAGCTTACCTCCATGAGTACGATTATTGAAGGTTCGTTGGACGATGTGTTTACCGCTATTGCTGCGCTGCACGAAGCGCCATTCCTGTCAGGAGCCAAGCGCGTTTCCACCTCGGTCAAAATTGATGATCGCCGTGACAAGCCTTCCTCCAGTCGCCAAAAGCTCCGTTCCGTCGCAGATAAACTATCTGGCACCGCGACAGGAAATGTTACCGAACTAAATCCAAATCCTAGTTGAAAAAGTTGATGTAAGTGATTGATTTTTATGTAAGTAAGAGTATAATAGTTTTTGTTGTCAGTTTATACTGACTCGCTGGTGTAGCTCAGGGGTAGAGCAACGCACTCGTAATGCGTAGGCCGGGGGTTCAATTCCCTTCACCAGCATTCTATAAAACTCAAGCACAGCGCGGCTTCCAAGCTTTTTGGAGGTCGCGCTTTTTTAAGTGGAGTAAGGAGAACGCAAACAGTTTGCAAACCTTTAGTCTAGTAAATGTAAAAAAGGACTCTATGGGCATTTAGCCGGATAGAGTCCTTCTTGTTTATTTCGTTGAATACTCGCTTACTTCAAATGTAAGGATTCTTTTTTTTGCTTAAAAGAAAAAGCCCCGAAGGGCTTACATGATTAAAATTTATTGATTTTCTTTCGTGAGAAAAGAAGCTGCTAACAGTGTAGTATTCGTATAGCCACCTGAAACATTTTCATATGAAAAATTAGCGATAGGAACTCCAATAACTGAAGCAACGTCTCCTTCAAAAATTTCTCCACTTGCTCCCGGATAAACTGCCATTACTGTATTATCATTTTCATCACTAATATAAACGATGGCCATTGTCCCTTCAGCAACGTTATCTTCTTCTATATCTATTACATCGCCGCTTATTTGTACAAATTTGTTTAAGTATAAATTCAGACTTTTATTTAAGTGTTTTGTTGTTACAGATTTGTCTACTAGATGAATGACTTTGCTTTTATCTGTGGAAGGAAACAAGCTGCTGTTGTTAACAATGAAGTCGTAAGATGTTTGCTCCATAGAAGCTTGATCTTCTGTTAAAATGGGTGTCCCATCTTTCATGAATTCGGCAAATAAATATTGCTTGTCTGTAACCTGATTATTTGTAGAGGCTTGCTGAGCAGTATTCTCATTGCTCGCTGTTTGTTCAGTAGCAAAGGATGTGGTTGAAGAGTCAGATCCTAATTTTGTTGTTTCTTCTTTAAAAATGCTTCCACAAGCTGTTAGAGATACAGAAAGTAGAGCAATGAATAGAATTTTTTTTAACATGATGAATTCTCCTGTGAGGTCCCTCATCGGCTGAGGTAGTTGCTCATTTTATCTTGTTACCTTTATTATCGAATATTGGTGTTGAATATGTAATACTTTTCAATTTTACATTAATGATAATAAACTGGGCTCATTCTATTCTTGAGGCATTTCGTTAATATGCTGCTATAACCCAGCTACATGCTTACGCGCCAGCCAAAGGCTTTTTTCAATGACAGTTGTGGCGGGTACGCTCACAACGTTGGCGATCATCATCCCCTGTAATGATACGCGCAATATCATGGCCTCGTAATTCCAAGCCAGCGCACCCAGCGTTTGTCCGACTAGAAAAAGGACCGTCACCAGTAGGAGAGCTTGTTTGTGGTGTTCTTAACAGCCCGGCTGTCAGCAAGGTGCCCTCTACGACCAACCCCGCAGTAAAACCGAAATTAAATATCCAATAGAAGATACCGAAACGCCGAACTCTACCGCGAGAGAATTCATCATCCCAGCCACCATAAATTCAGAAGTGTTCATGCAAAAGATGATCAGGCCTAGTACATGGATGACACGGAACAAAACTTTTTGGAGAAGTTCGATGTGACAGTTGAACATGTGATCCACTACAGGGTCAACACCGGATCGCTCCATCGCAGCAATGATTGCCAGGCAACCACTATGCTCTAAATTGGAAAAATCATCAATTACACTAAGAAACTACATCGGTACGCACCATAATGTATGAGGCGTGGGATTCAATATTCATAATGAGAAGGCATATTCCATATGACTAAGTAAGTGCTTTTTTGCTCACATAGAGGAGGGATATGTTTGGATGCATTCGTAGCACGCTCATTAGATGAAATACGATTTTGGTCCAGGATCATGAAGGAGCATTCATTTTTTCTGGGGTTAGGTTTTAGAGCGGAAGATACTCAACTCATTACAGAAGCCAATCAGTTTTACGCTATTTTTGAGGATATTGAGAGAAGATCCCACGATTTTAATATCAATACAGACCCTCACACCATCAAAGAGTTTAATACGGAGGTCCGGAATGCAGCGACTAATATTTGGGCGTTTAAGAGAATGGTATTGGGCCTTATATTGCAATGCAAACTTCCCGGACAAACAAATTTTCCCTTACTGGTAGATCATGTGAGTCGGGAAGCGAATTATTTCAGAAACCGTTTAGAGGAACTCAATTCAGGAAAGCTCGAACCATTACCCGATGCAATTATTGATGAAAATGTATTTTTCTTAAAAATCATGGCCGATCATGCAAAATTTATAGGCCATTTGCTTGATCCATCCGAACGTAAACTGGTTGAACAAGCTAGAGAGTTTAGTAATGATTTCGATATGCTGATGTTTCAAGCGATTGATTTAAGTCATATGCGGCCACAGTCACAAACCGCTCCACTCCTAAGTCAATTTGTGGATGAAAACCGTGTCTCTGTTAAGTCCTTGCGTGATTTTAAGAAAACAGCGCGTGATTTAATCGACGAATGCCGAATAAAGAGCATTATCCATCCTTTATTAGCCGATCATGTATTTCGTGAAGCTGAGCGCTTCCTTTTTATTCTCGATATGTTTGATCAATCTTTATCAGGTGTTAAGGTGAATAAGAAAGAAATCATGCACTGAGAGAGCCATGTCGATGAAATAGGGCCAGCTGGTTCTATTTGTGGTCATCGACCATCAGGTGATAGATACACTTAAATACATTTATTAAGACGGAGGAGCGCTGAAAAGCGTTCCTTTTTTAGAATCTTTGTTTTAAATAAGACGGATTAAATGGGGAAGAAGACAACACACTTTTAATTAGTGTTATGAGAGACGACATTCCTTTGAATGTTAACTAAAAAATATATACCGTAATTATCGGATTGGATATAATGTTCCTAATACAAGGAGGCTGCGTAGTGATGAGTAATGCTTACGAGGTGCTCGAGGAGCGCATATCCGATTGGGGACTTTCTAATGAAGAGATTATTGCGGTTTATGTCGTTGGGTCCCGGGCAAGAGAGGACAAACCATTTGATAAGTTTTCCGACTTGGACGTAGTCGTCTTTTCAACGAATCCAGATTACTATCTTCAAAACGATCAATGGTTACAAAGCATCGGTAAGGTTTGGACCAGCTTTATGTTTCAAACGGCAAAAGGAGATCCGGAAAAACTGGTTCTCTTTGACCAAGGGGCTGAGGTGGATTTTGTATTTCATCATATTTCTGATCTAGATCATTTAATCAAAAGCGGGCGTATTCCTCAAAGTTTTCAGCGGGGGGTCAGGATTCTGCTCGATAAGACGGGGAACGGAAACCAAATAATCCCTCAAACGACAACGATCCCTGATGCTCCTCCGATAACTGAAGGAGCTTTTCTACAGGTTGTTAATATGTATTGCTTCGCCTCTCTGTATGTGGCTAAACAAATTTTGCGCAATGATATGTGGGTAGCAAAGCAAAGGGATACAGACTGTAAACAATTATTGCTGCAAATGATAGAATGGCATGCAAAAGCTGTACATGGATCGGTATATGATACCTGGCATGCAGGGAAATTCATTAACGAATGGGCCGATAAAGATATAGTTGCTGATTTGAAAAAATCTTTCGGGAAATACGATCCAAATCATAGTTGGGAAGCACTGATCGTATCTTTTGAGTTATTCAACCGGTTATCCTCTGAAGTGGCAGCTAAGTATAAATATGCGTATCCGGATCACTTATTTTCCCATAAACAAACTTGGTTAGGGGTGCAACATGATAAGCATAGATAAAAAGTCGGATACCGTAATCGTTGTGCTGCACGAGATATACGGGATTAACCAGCATATACAACATATGTGCAAATTATTAGCGGATCAGGGTTATGACGTCATTTGTCCAAATTTACTGGGAAGAGAAACACCTTTTGACTATTCGCAAGAGGAAACTGCCTACAGAAATTTTATGGAAAATGTAGGGTTTACCCACGTTACATCTCAAATTGAAAGTTTATTATTAAGTATTCGAGATCGCTATAAAAAGGTATTTATCGTCGGCTTTAGCGTAGGGGCAACGATTGCCTGGCTGTGTAGTGAAGAAAAATATATTGATGGAATCGTAGGATATTATGGCTCCCGTATTAGAAATTATTTAGAAATGACTCCACAATGTCCAACACTGCTATTTTTCCCACAGGAAGAACCATCATTTGATGTAGATGAGCTTATTTCAACTTTAAATAACAATAATAATATCAGGGTACATAAATTCAGCGGACAGCACGGATTCAGTGACCCGTACTCTCCTCGATATAACGTACATTCAGCTCAGCAATCATTTAACGAAATGGTGGATTTTTTCGATAGAAAGGGACGCGTCCATGAGTGATGAGATATCGAAGGTACCCAGGGACGAACTGGGGCAGGAGATTGGGGTTCCGTATGGCTGAATACCAGTAACGATCGGCTTAACAACTATGCGGCCGCAGTTCATTTTGCCGGGTCAACCGACGGAACACGTTCTGTATCTTGCCCGATTGACCGGGCGATGAGAACGTACGGAACCTTGGTTGCCATCCCGGCTGGAGCTGGAAGATATAAAGCAGGTGTGGCAAAAGGGAAGGCTCCAAAAAAAGGACTAGAACTATGGTTATCTAGCCGATCTCTATCGAAAATATCTCTTGAAAACCTCTTTTACCATCGGCGGTAATGCGTAGCGCTCGGGTTGTGGGCAGACGTTCGATCCAATTTAATTCGAATAATCGGTCCAGAAGAGAACTCCCTAAAGCACCTGCAAGGTGATGTCGTCGTTCACTCCAATCCAGGCATTTATGTGAGAAGGAGCGGCGCTTTTGTCTCATTTGTTTAAGGTCCATCTGAAGGTCTGCGAAGAAAGTCTCTCCTTTTTCGGTGACATGAAGTCCGTCCTGATCCTCGGAAAGAATCCCCTTTTGAATGAAAAAACTCATGATCTGCACGCCTAAATGCCCCGCAATATGATCGTAGCAAGTTCTTGCCAACCGTATGGCCTCGTCTTCGGAGGCTTGTTTGAATGATTTAATCTGAACGGGCGGAGCTATGGATAAAAGTGACTCCATCACCCGGGCAACTTCGGAATTTTGGATGCCATAATAACGGTGCCGCCCTTGTTTCTCCACAGTAACGATTTGAGCCTCGGTCATTTTAGACAAATGGAAGCTGGCGGTTTGCGGTTTGATGCCTGCCATATGGGCCAATTCGCTTGCCGTATGAAATCTGCCGTCTAATAAAGCGATGAGTATAGCTGCACGGGAAGGCTCGCTGACGAGAGAAGCAATCATGGCTACATTTGATTTGGTGCTCATGGCACAGTTATCCCCCTTTGTAATCCATACTTCGATGAAAGTTGAAGTATTTACATTTTATAATAAGGAAGAAGACATGAACAGAAGGTGAAGGGATGATAGACCAAATGAATCAAATAAATGAAATAAATCAGATGAATCAGATGAATCTCAGCCCAGGCATTAAAACGATTAACCCTAGCATTTTATATTACGGAACCCCTGTGATTTTACTCAACACGCTGAATGAGGATGGAACGACCAATATTAGCCCTATTTCCTCCTCATGGGCATTAGGAGATTGTGTGGTACTAGGCATTGGAATAGGCGGAAAAGCATTTGAAAATATGAAGCGGCATCCCGAATGTGTAATTAACGTTCCGGGACCTTCTATGTGGGAAAATGTAGAACATTTGGCTCCTTATACAGGCAAGAATCCTGTTCCAGTGGAAAAGAAGAAAAATGGATTTACATATCAAAAAGATAAATATGAAGTCAGTGGACTAACTTCGATTGACTCGAGTTTGGTCAAACCCGCCCGAATCAGAGAATGCCCTATTCAAATCGAAGCCAAGGTGAAGGAGGTACGGATTCCTGAGCATTCTCCTTATTTTGCAATCGTCGAAACCCAAGCTATACAGGTGCATGTTCATCAGGATATGATCCTCGGTGAGAACCATATTGATCCGGCAAAGTGGAGCCCGCTCATCTATAACTTTCGCCATTATTTCGGCCTTGGGGAGCAGTTGGGTAAAACCTTCCGGTCTGAAACCTGATGATATAATGAATGTAAATAAATCCTGATGAAGCATTTATTTTCAGAAAATGGAGGGTACAAGTTGAAAACCAATTTCTCTGTTTATAATCAGGATCTTGCTGTTCAGATGGATGGTCTAACCCGGATTATAGAGTCAAACCCTATGCTAGATGCAGTGTTGCAGAAAGCAGTTGAGTTAGAAATAGAGCATTATTACGTAGGTGCCGGGTGTATTGCGCAAAGTGTCTGGAACCATCTGCTCGGCTTGCCCCTTCAACATGGGATTAACGATGTTGATTTTGTGTATTATGATGCCGACGTATCGTATGACAAAGAATGCGAGGTGATCCATAACGTCAGGGAACAGTTTGGAGATATGGATATGCCTGTCCGTCTGGATATTAAAAATCAGGCGCGCGTTCACTTGTGGTATGAACAGCATTTTGGCTATACGATCCAACCGTATAACTCTCTAGAGGAAGCTATCAATACTTGGCCTACGACTGCTACGGCCTTAGGCGTGCGAAGGACAGAGGGCGGAGCTTGGAAAGTTTACGCCCCTTTCGGATTAAATGATCTGTTTGGGTTAATCGTGAGGGCTAATAAAGTCCAGATAACCCAAGAGATATACAATAACAAGGTACAAAGATGGAGAGCCAATTGGCCGGGACTAAGAGTTATTCCTTGGGAGTCGAATTGAACATTTTAATAATATCCTACCTGAATAATGAGAATTATCTTCCCAAATCGTTCTTTTTGTGCGAGAATGATTGAAAAATCATCCATGAGTACGCATACAGGAAGAGACGATTCATACAGCACGTATAACAAGGGAGGAAATAACCATGTCAGAAGAACGCAAGCTGTCATTCGAAACTCTCGCTGTCCATGCCGGACAACAAATTGATCCTACTACCTTTGCCCGCGCCGTTCCGTTATACCAAACCACGTCGTATGGATTTCGGGATGCCGAGCATGCGGCTGATTTGTTCTCTCTAAAAGAATTCGGCAACATTTATACGCGTCTGATGAATCCGACTACGGATGTGTTCGAACAACGGATCGCAGCGTTGGAAGGTGGGGCTGGCGCGTTGGCAACGGCTTCGGGAGCAGCGGCGATTTCTTTTTCCATCTTGAACATTGCGGGAGCTGGGGATGAAATTGTGTCGGCCTCCAGTCTGTATGGCGGTACATATAATCTATTTTCTACAACACTGCCGAAATTGGGCATTAAAGTGCATTTTGTTGATTCGGATGATCCGGAGAACTTCCGTAAAGCCATTACAGATAAAACGAAGGCCATATTTGCCGAAACGATTGGCAACCCGCAGGGCAATGTGCTGGACGTGGAAGCAGTGGCGGCGATTGCGCACGAATATGGTATTCCGCTGATTGTGGACAACACGTTTCCGAGCCCATATTTATTGCGTCCTATCGAATACGGAGCGGACATTGTCGTGCATTCTGCAACGAAGTTTATTGGCGGACACGGTACGTCTATTGGTGGGGTGATCGTGGACAGCGGCAAGTTTGACTGGAAAGCGAGTGGTCGTTTCCCGGGACTGACTGAGCCGGACCCAAGCTACCACGGGGTTGTATACAC
This sequence comes from Paenibacillus sp. TY11, assembly GCF_059772165.1. Lineage (NCBI taxonomy): Bacteria > Bacillati > Bacillota > Bacilli > Caryophanales > Paenibacillaceae > Paenibacillus > Paenibacillus sp. TY11. Next base: position 21,353 of record NZ_JCBAIQ010000010.1, read on the forward strand.
CGAGGCGGTGGGACCTATCGCATATATTATCAAGGCACGGGTGCAATTGCTGCGGGACTTGGGAGCAGCCATTTCTCCGTTCAATTCATGGCTGCTGCTTCAGGGCTTGGAGACACTTCATCTGCGGCTGGAAAGACATAGTCAGAATGCCTTGAAGGTAGCGCAATATCTCGAAAGCCACAAGGACGTGGAGTGGGTCAGCTACACCGGGTTGCCGAGCCACCCGTCCTATGAGTTAGCTCAAAAATACTTGCCAAAGGGGCAAGGAGCGATCCTGACCTTCGGCATTAAAGGTGGAAGTCAGGCGGGAAGCAAGCTGATTGCGAATGTGAAGCTATTTTCCCATTTGGCGAATGTGGGTGATTCCAAGTCTTTGATTATTCATCCGGCAAGCACAACGCACCAGCAGTTGAATGTGGAAGAACAGGTCGCTGCCGGAGTCAAACCGGAGCTTTTACGTCTATCTGTCGGGACAGAAGCGATAGACGATATTTTGTACGATCTGGAGCAGGCGATCGCGGCCAGCCAGCAGTAATTATCAGTAGTTTGCGGCTTGTTAAGCCAGGTATGATAGAGTATTCGTATAGCATTCGCAAGTGATTTTTCGACCCAGAACGGTATTCGTTCAGTGTTTGATCAGGCGGGGGGCAACCTCCGTCTTTTTGTGTGTTGACAACATACCCCCATAGGTATATATTATACCCCATAGGGTATGTGAGGAGGAGAAGAAATGGGTAGGAAAATAGTTATTATTGGTGGGGTAGCAGGTGGAGCTTCTGCTGCGGCGAGATTGCGCAGATGGAGTGAGGAAGACGAGATTATTCTGTTTGAACGCGGAGAGCATGTTTCTTTTGCGAACTGTGGTCTTCCCTACTATATTGGCGGGACAATTCATGCGCGGGAGAAGCTGTTTCTCCAGACGCCTCAAGGGATAAGAGACCGATTTAATATAGATGTACGGGTACTGAAAGAAGTGATACAAATAGACCGCGAGCATAAGCTCATCCGCTTCCGGGATATGATCACAGGGGAAACGGATGAGCAGCCGTACGACATAGTGGTATTGTCGCCGGGGGCCAAACCGATGATACCGGACATTCCCGGATTACATGAAGCTGCGAATTTATTTACGTTAAGAAACATTCATGACACGGACGTTATTAAGGCATATGTAGATGAAAGGCATCCAAAACATGCCACGGTGATCGGGGCCGGATTTATTGGGCTGGAGATGGCCGAGAATTTGCGGGAGCGTGGACTTGCAGTAACCATTATTGACATGGGACAACAATTGCTGAATCCGCTAGACCCTGAAATGGCCAAACTGGTGGAACAACATATGAAGCTGAACGGGGTGGAGGTGCGTTTAGAGGAAGGAGTCACGGCTTTTGAAGAGCAGGGTACACGGCTCCGTTTGACCTCCGGGGGTGTGCTTCAAACGGATATGGTTATTCTGGCGATCGGTGTTGTTCCTGAAAATGAGTTGGCCAAGCAAAGCGGATTGGAACTGGGTTTTCGCGGGGCCATTCAGGTAAACGCTCAACTGCAAACCAGCGATCCGGCCATTTATGCGGTGGGGGATGCCATCCAGGTCAAAGACCGCAATCATGGGTTTGCAACTATGGTATCGCTAGCCTGGGGAGCCAATCGCCAGGGGCGATTGGCGGCGGATCATATTAACGGTCAGGCAATTTCTTATGATGGCGCGCTCGGAACATCCGTAATTAAGACCTTTGCATTGACTGCAGCCTCTACAGGCAATAATGAAAAAACATTGCAGCGGCTGGGCGTTCCTTATCAGGCTGTTCATATTCATCCTGGTTCGCATGCCGGTTATTATCCTGGCGCATCACCCATCGCTATGAAGCTGCTCTTTAATCCGGAGAACGGGATGATCTACGGGGCACAGGCTGTTGGAGCTGATGGTGCAGACAAAAGGATTGATGTCATTGCGACGGCTATTCGTGGCCATTTGAACGTTCGTGAACTGGCTGACATTGAACTTGCTTACGCACCTCCCTATTCTTCAGCAAAAGACCCTGTGAATATGGCGGGTTACGTGGCTTCGAATATCATGGATGGGCTGGTCCAAACGATACAGTGGCATGAAGTTGACGATTTTCACCGCGATGGTGGTCTTATTATTGATGTTAGGGATGCGGTGGAGCTACAGGCAGGAGCCATTCCAGGTTCTATTCATATTCCTCTGGCCGAGATTAGAGAGCGGATGTCGGAAATCCCTCGTGATCAGGAGGTGGCGGTATCCTGCCAAGTCGGCTTGCGAGGCTATATTGCAGCCAGAATTTTGACCCAATACGGTTATCAGGTGAGGAACGTTGATGGTGGCTATAAGACGTATTCAGTTATGACTGAACGTGTTCATCTCTTAAAATAGTTCATCACCCATCCGATCTGGTTGAGGTGATCCGTTACTTCGCCGTGCAGCGCACCAAAGAAGGTATCTTGTAGCTCCACGGTAACGGTGCCTTTTTCCGCTAGTGCGCGGTAAGCCTGCTTAAGCTCGTCCTCACTTTCACAGTCGAGAATGATTTGTACAAGCTGCGCTTTCAGCGGTTTACCGTAGGAATCCGAAAAATGGATATGACTGCTACCCAGATGAAGCTCAGCGTGCAAGAGCCTGCCTTCCTGCTTGTTTAGTACTTTGATTTTCCCGCCTAAAACAGATTGGTAATAATCAATTGACTGCTGCACATCGTTTACAATGACAAAAGGACTTGCACTTCTCATGGGATCATTTCCTTTCATGTCTTTGATGTAGGATCGCTACTATACATTATTTACGTTACCCGCAGGGTTTACCCCTTTTCTGATCAAATTATGGCTTGGTTCACTGTGTGACGTCTGTTACAATAGAAGAGGCATATACGAATGGATAGAAAAGAGGTCGAACAGGTGGGCACTTCAGTGATTTGGGAAGCAGTTATATATTGGGTGATCTTGGTGATTTCTGCTTTGTGCGTGATCGCAGTATCTGGTAGTCGGAAGACAGCAAGCACGATTATTTTGGCGCCCGTTGTTTTGTTCTGTACCATATTTATGATGCAGGGCTCGGTGTTTACTGCCATGGAGCACCCGACGATGGGGTCTAATGTAGGTTTGGGTATGGCATTTCTGACAACATGGGTAGTCAGCGGAATTTTGTTTGCTGTAGCGCTTGTGATTGCTTTTATTAAATATAGCAAGAAGAACAAGGCGTGATTTAGCCTTAATCTCAGATGAACAAAGGCTTTCGGTGATGTACCGAAAGCCCTTTTTGTATTCTTTTTTAACCATGCAGGATGTCTCCGCTTATCTGCGTCTTCTCATAAGCAATACAACGATCAGCACCACGATGATTACGATCAATAGAAATTTCATATTTGATAACCTCCTTGGTCTGTCTCATATTTTGGTATTAACCATTTTTGCTTAGTATGCACCGATGGATCTCAAGTAAGTATCTATTGTCGAGTTCTTGGGAAAAATAAGCATGTGGCATCAAAAAGAGGTTTACAGGCTTAGCTGGAAAGTGTATACATAAAGTAAGGAGGCGATTGCCATGAGTGATCGTGCATTTCATTTGTTTTACATTATTTTCTTAACGGTTCTGGCACTTGGAAGTGTTGGTGGAATCGGCTGGTGGCTGCGCTCTGTCAGTCGTCAGGAGAAGGAAAAAAACTAAATTCAGCATGGGCATACAAGCTTACATGCATCTTCCAGTAGGAGGGTGCATTTTTATGTGTTATAATGAGAACATATGTTCTTTGTAGAGGGAGAGAAGACGATGTTGCCAGATTTGGAACGAAAGCTGCTACGTATTTTGTATAATTATTTTGCCCAGCATCGCCATATGCCCACAATGACGGAATTGACCGTAAAAACGGGCAAGCGAGACGATGAAATTACAATTGCCTTGCGACATATGGAACAGGAGCGCTACATTACATGGGAAAATAATACGGGTACCCAGCATGTTGTTTTACTGGAAGGGTGGGAGCGTCCTTCAACCCATAGGCGCACCCAAACGGAAACAGGATGTTCTACTACGCAAACGACGCCGCCCGATGGTACAGAATATTGGACGAATTATTAGAAGGTATATAAAACTGGAAAATTAATGAGTTTTTAAGGTGCATATCATTTAGTTTTAAGAAAGCGAGACTATAATGACCCTATTAACCCCTTTTTGATCAAGCTATAGGCCCTGCCGATGTATCGGCGGGGTCACTTTTTTGTTCATAGATACGCTCGGCGGGGACACAAAATATCCTATGTAAAAATATATCTAGTGTGTATGGATGAAAATCTGTATATGAAAAATCCCCCGGGGATCATCCGGAGGATGGGTGCAGTTTGCATATACTGCACGGCCTGCTCAAACTTTATCGTTTGATGGCATAATATATATTCAACCCCTGCTACCTTGCATTATATGGTCAGCATGTTCATAAGGGGCAGTCTGATTCCACTGTTCATTTTCCAAACGACAAAAGCCCTACCTCTCTTTCGTCCTTGCGGCTCCGATGACCGCGCCAGTGTGAATGTGAAAATCTTCGGCAAAAGCTCAAAATTCTACATTAGGGTTATACATAAAATTTGGAGAAGCTCCATACGGTGATTAGGAGTATAGCTTGTTGCGTGGAATCCTATGGGGTTAATACATACTTTAACAGTATAGCAAGAATGGTTCTAAAACACAAGGCATTTTTGGTTTTTTTGATTATAGGCTGGAAAAAATGTTGGATAAGATCATATCCGTACCTCTATACATTGCGGTTTGAAACCCGTCTTCTGTATTTGTGTAAAATGCTCAAGCAAGAAGGTTAACTTTTGATGGTTGGACTCCGATATTGAATACACAAGATGTTTTTGAGTGTACGGATGAAAAGAGGGGTAGCAATTTGCCGACCTATAAGCGCTTTATTCAGCATGTTATCCTGAACTATATTATAGGTTCGTTTATCGCTGTATTGTTGGTAGGTATGATTTTTGTATTTTCAACGTTAAATGTTGCCCATTATGAATTTCTGGGTCTTTTGAAAATCATTGGATTTTCCAGCATCATTATGATTGGTTGTGAAGTGATGGTGTTTCGGATGCATTTGAGACCGGTTCATCATTTTTTTCATGGCAACCAGATAACGTTCAAGGATGTAGAAGCGGTGTATATCCGGGTTCATCACCTGCCTAATTTGTCGGTTTTACGTATTATTGGGCCGCACTTGTTGGGTTTTTCCATCCCGGCAGCCATCATAGCCTTATGGATGATACATACCGGACAGCTTACCTTTCCTTTTTATTACGTAGGGATCGCCTGTATAGGGGCTTGTCTAGTTGCTTCTATGCATGCCTTGGTTGAATTCTTCCTGACGATGAGAGCGATCCGGCCGCTGCTAGAGGAAATTCGTGACCGAACCTACCAGCAATATGGATTGAACCTGTCCCTACGAGGACGAGTTCTGCTATCGCTTCGGCATAAATTTCAGTTAAGCGCGACGTTAATTGGTGCTTTTCCTCTGTTTCTGTTTTGTCTGGCTACGCAGATTCGGCTGGAACGATTGGGTGCGACGCATTCCAGCTCCTATTGGGCATGGGCTGGAACGATTTTAATTTTTGGTGTGGCCTTTGCCTATCTGGGAGGAAGGTTGCTGACCCGTGAGATCGAGCAGCCGATCCACCATCTGCTGGAAAAAATGAACGCAGTGAGGGAAGGCCGACTGAACAGTAATGCCAGCGACTTGTACTCCGACGAATTTGCGGAACTGGTTGAAGGCTTTAATGTGATGATCGAGGGCCTGAAGGAACGGGAAGAAAAGAACGGTCAGCTATTGGACAGTTACTTCGCCACCTTGGCAGCAGCGCTGGATGCGCGAGATGCCTATACCGCAGGTCATTCTTTGCGTGTGGCTGAATACTCTGTACTCATTGGGCGAAAGGGAGGTTTGAACGAGACGGACCTCGACTTGCTGCGCAAAACAGCCTTGCTGCATGATATCGGTAAAATCGGTGTGGCTGACGCTGTGCTGCTCAAGGACGGCAAGTTGACGGACGAGGAGTTTGATCAGATTAAAATGCACCCGGTTATGGGAGAAAGCATTCTCCGTCAAGTTGAGCCAGCTTATGCTATGGCTCCTTATTTGCCCGGCGTGCGCTCGCACCATGAGCGTTACGATGGCAAGGGATACCCTGACCAGCTCTCCGGGGAGGATATCCCGCTATTTGGGCGAATCATTGCCGTAGCGGATGCTTATGATGCGATGACGTCTGACCGCCCTTATCGGAAAGGTATGAACGAAGAGGAGGCGGTTATGATATTGGAAGAGGGAAAGGGAACCCAGTGGGACCCTTACTTTGCCGAATTGTTTGTCAAGGAGTGGCGTCGGAACAAAGGCATCACAAGCTGACTCTATAGGTACCTGCACTAGAGCGAGCCATTGCGGTTCGCTTTTTTTATATATGCATGTAAGCATCTTTTGGCATGTCGAAAGATGGGGCTTCATGTTATGATGTACGAGAAAGGCAAACGCGGTGAGCATAGACCTGGCATCCAAATTTTCGCGCTATGGGAGTGTGAGTCCATGCAATTTTCAATGATGTTTTTAATGAATTTGGGGATGCTGATTGCCGTTGCCTATGTGGCGAACGTGATTTACAAATATGGTTTAAGTCGTACCTCTTCGCGGTTCAAATATGTCAGCTCGGTGCTGCTAGTGATATTTGGCGGATGGGTCAGCTCTAGCTTTGGTTTTAACTTTAGTGAAACGGTTATTTTTGACCTGCGTTTCGTACCGCTGATTATCGCGGCGTTGGTGTATCCCCGTTCCTATACGCTTATTATTATTGGGGTAGCGATCGGACTTACGAGATTTACCTTCGGTCTGAATATGGCGGCGTGGGTCGGCTTTCTGAATATGAGCATTCTGGGCGTGTTGTGCGCCGGATTGAACTACTGGATGCGCCGCTCCACCTGGCGTCTGATTATTAAGGCATCGGTGACCATTTTAGCGGTTAATATCGTAAATACGTTAAATATTGCCTGTCTGGGCGTCATTCCCTGGCGCTATTATGTAGTGGAGGTGGTTCCTCTTACACTGCCTATCGGCGTCGTCCTCAGCTTTTTATTTGCTCTGATTTTACGTGACTTTCAAATGGAGCAACAGCGAAATTATCAGATTAAGCAGGCGAATGAGTTATTATCAGAGCAGCGTGACAAGTTGCAGAAGGCGAAGGTTGTTTTAGAGGAACGTGCCAAGCAACTGATGATGGCTTCCCAATATAAATCGGATTTTATGGCAACGATGTCGCATGAGTTACGTACACCTCTTAACAGCATCATTAACCTGGCGCAGATTATCAACGAGCAGGGAAAAGAGCTGGATGAGGACGAGCTATACCAGTACAGCGATCTGATCTATGCCTCGGGGCATGATTTGCTCCAACTGATCAACGACATTCTAGACTTGTCCAAGGTCGAGGCTGGGCATATGGAAATCGTAAGTGAGCCGGTCAGTGTGCGTGAGATTGCGCAGGTGATGATGATGCATTTTGAAGTCACTGCGAAGGATAAAAATCTGGAATTCAGCTTGAAGGAGCATGAACATATACCGGATGAAATCCGGTCCGATTCCAAACGTGTACAGCAAATTTTGCGTAATCTGTTGTCCAATGCCTTTAAATTCACTCATGAAGGACGTATATTGCTGGAAATCAGCACACAGCATCTGGATCGAAAGGGACAAGAGGGAGATTGGGTTGTATTTGCTGTAAAAGATACGGGCATCGGTTTTTCCAAGCTTCAACAACATGTTATTTTTGAGGCATTCCAGCAGGCGAACGGTTCCATTAATCGTAAATATGGAGGAACCGGGTTGGGATTGTCCATCAGCCGTGATTTTTCCCGCTTATTGGGCGGGTTTATCCGTCTGGAGAGTGAGGAGGGCAAGGGAAGTACATTTTCCCTGTACTTACCCATGTGTCCGTCTAAAAGCATGGAGGCGGACGAACAGCCGTTTAAACTAACCTAATCGCAATTGTAAGAGCAGGAGCGTAATGGTGCACAAAGGAGGTCTATCATGGAACGTAAAGCGGTCGTTGTGGGTGCAACAGGGCTTGTCGGGGGTTATGTTGCACGGGAGCTGCTGGTGCAAAAAGAATACAACCGCGTCATGGTTATGGGCAGACGTCCGTTGGAAATCAAGCATCCCAAGCTGGAGCAGGTGCTCATCGATTGGGAACAACCGCAGAAAGCGGCGTTCGCCTTCGAAGGGGTTGATGATGTTTTTTGCTGCCTTGGGACAACGATGAAAAAGGCTGGTTCCAAGGAGCAGTTTCGTCAGGTGGATCTGGACTACCCGGTTCTGGCTGCCCAGTTGGGCAAAGAGGCTGGTGCAGTGCAGATGCTTGCGATCTCTGCGATGGGAGCCGATCCGGATTCACGCGTGTTTTATAACCGTACCAAAGGTGAGGCTGAAGAGGCGCTTGCCGCTGTAGGGTTGCCTGCACTGCATTTGTTCCGTCCGTCGCTGATTTTGGGCGCGAGGCCTGAACGACGTTTTGGCGAAACCGCCGCCGCTGTTGTCATGAAGGCGCTGGATGGCCTGATGACGGGCAAACTCGCTTCCTACCGCGCCATCCCGGCTTCGGTCATCGCACGAGCCATGGTACGAATCGCTCTCGCACAGGCGAGCGGCGTACATATTTATCCGAATGATATCATTCGAGTCATCGGCGCAGAAGTGACATCCGATAATGATGAAACTGGCACGGAAACGGATGCGGATGACAACGTGTAAAACCTCGCTCAGGTCAGGATACCCAATGACAATAACGCCGCTGTTACCCGGTGATGCGGGTAGCAAGCGGCGTTATTTGTAGTATCATTTTTGGTTTGTATTTTGTGGTACATCCATCGTAATCTCCAACTCAGGAATGTAACGGCGGATCCAGTTGCCGTTAGCGTCCAGAATGGCCCTTCCATCCGGTTCGGTGGGATTAAAAAATGGTTTGAAGATAATCTTTTTCGGTGGCTCCACAAAAGGAGTAAACAACATGACCGTTTTGCCCGGATGGTTTTTGGAAAGGGAACTTCCCGAACCACTAAGCATTTTTAATTCACGTCCCTGATCGTCAAAAACCGCATAACCGAGGACATTGAGTTCTTTTTTGGTATAGTTTTTGTGTGGTCCCTCTGTAGAAATATACTTCCGTTCTATTGCATAGTCGTCAGGCATCTCTTTAAGGTCCACAAGCATAGTGAACGTAGTGATGACTTTGGTTGTAACCGGGGTCATTTCTACCTGATCTGCAGTAAATTTAAGATACGGGGTGGATTTGTTCATCTGCGGCTGGAGCACCTTACTGGCGATCTTCGTTTTGTAAACAGTTGTTTGGATAGTGAACGGCTCTGCTACTCCCTTTAATTTGCTGTATACTTTTAGCTCGAACTGATTTGGTAAGGCAGGTAAACCGCTGACAGGGTCACGCATATAGGAGATCAGTATAGAATTGCTGTCTTTGCCCGGGCCCCATGTCAATAAACGAAACGCGCCATTTTCGTTGATCACAGATTTCCCGTTAATGAATAAGTCGAGTTGTTCTATGATGTCTTCAGGCTTGTGTCCATCTGAACTTACTTTTGAAAACAAGGGTAAAACTTCCTGATCGCCGTCCTGTTTTTCGAGCGCAATGACCAGACGTGTGCCGTCAAAGACAATTTGGGAGACCTTCAACGTAATATCGTCATGGGTAGCGCTAAGATTCGTGGAAGTTGCCAGTCCTTTCTGATCAGCGGTTTGCAGCCCGAGATCGCCGGCCAGCCTGAATACGCTGTCGACAAGCGGTACCTGCTTCAATGACTCAGCCATTGTAGGCGAAACAAAGGCGCTGCCAATGATCATAACGCCAATGACAGCCGCAGAAGCAGCGGTAATTGCGGTTCCCCGAAGAAATCTTTTGATGGGTCGATGTGAGGATGGAGAGCTGGATAACGGCTCCATATCCGATTCCATTTGTGCATAAAATGCATCTAAGCGTTGTCTTACCAAGTCGGGAATCTTCATCGTGTCTGCTTCCACATTTTCTTTTTCCGATTGTAATTTCTGATCCAGCTCCTGATCCTGTTTCTCAAACTCTGAAGGTCTCATTGAAAGGTCACCTTCCTTTCTCCGCGATTTTGTAGCAGGTCCATTAACGTTCTGCGAGCACGGTGCAATCGTGTTTTGACGGCACCCTCCGATAAATCTAGTACCTCTGATATTTCTTTGATCGGCATATCCCGCAAATAGTGCAGGGAAATCACGGTTCGCATAGATTCCTCCAAGTGGTCGATGGCCTCGCGCAGTTCGATTTTCTCATATCCGCCCGAGGTGGAGGGTTCCTTTATAAATTCCGCCACGGGTACGACCCGTTTTTGCTTGCGGATAATCTGATGGCACTCATTAATGAGGATGCGAAGCAGCCATGTTTTAAAATAGCGAGGTTCACGCAGCTCACCCAGAGACTTATAAGCCTTGAGCATTGCTTCTTGCATCGCGTCCGCGCAATCCTCATTGCTGCGAAGAATGGAACGCGCCATACCATACATATCGGCTTCCATATGTTTCATCAAGGCAACGAATGCCTTGCGGTCCCCGTGCCTTGCTTGGTGTAAATTTATTTCGAGATTCAAAGGATGGTGCTCCTTTCCCGTCTATACTAGCTATGATCATTGTACCTGTACCTGTACCTGTATCTGGATTTGTAGAATCTATTTTTTACAGGTTACAGGAGTTAGATGTTTAGCAAGCTTTAAAGGTTACAGCGGAAATAAAAAAATATAGCACAACCGCAACATGGTGTCTTAAGAGAAACCCTGCGCGTTAATCCGTCGTGCGGAATAGTGGCTTTAGGCTACCCGTGCTATAATACGGTGAACCAGTATCAGGAAGGAGAATCCCAACCATATGAAGAAAACAATTGCTACTGAAAAAGCACCCGGTGCTATCGGCCCTTATAGCCAAGCGGTAGAGGCAGGCGGGTTTATTTACACCTCAGGACAGCTTGGGCTGAATCCGGCAACCGGTGAGTTCGGTAAGGATGTCCAGGAGCAGGCACGCCTGTCCTTGAGCAATGTACAAGCCATTCTGGAAGCGGCAGGCAGCAACATGAACCAGGTTGTGAAAGCGACTGTATTCCTGAAGGATATGAACGACTTTGTCAGCGTCAATGAGGTGTACAGTTCTTTCTTCGAGCAACCGTATCCAGCACGCAGTGCAGTAGAGGTAGCTCGTCTGCCTAAGGATGCACTGGTGGAGATTGAAGTCATTGCATTGAAGGGTGAATAGTCCGGAAGGTTCGTTCATAAAATAAAAAGTTTGCATTGCAACCGGGTGTCTCTACTATAGTGGCATCCGGTTGTTTAAATGTAATGTTTGTTGTTCTTTTGGATATAAAGTGGAGGTGGAGATGATCAATAAAAAAATAATTTTCACGGGTGGAGGCTCTTCAGGACATGTAGCAGTAAACCTGGCTTTAATTCCTCACTTATTGGAACAACATTGGAGTGTCAAATACATAGGCTCTGAACAAGGGATTTAAAGAAAATTGATCCTCCGGACTGGAGACCAAGTAAATCAATCCATTCATATGTATGGCTATAAGCAATTTGAATACATAAACGATGAACTAGCGGATGTTATGACGATGGCAGATATTGTTGTTTCTAGAGCGGGATCAAATTCTAAATGCAAAATCATTTAAAGTACAAGGCTTTTGTGAGTTTTTAGAAGAAGAAGAGCTGGCATCTAAACTATTTGTCGACATGATTCTTCGTTTGTATGAAAAAAGGTCGGATTATATTCTCAATATGGAGAAAATAAATGCAGATCACTCGACAAGCAAACTTATGGATTTGATTAAAGTCTATGCCAAATAGTATTTGGGAAAATGAATAAACGAAGCAAGCGAGCCTGGACTAAATGATTTAGACCCAAGCTCGCTTGCTTTTTCTAGGAGATTATAATATTTTCCTCTAATCCCGGTCTCGATTACGGGCAAAGAATAAACATAGCGAGTAGACCAGAATGATTGCGGCCAAGATGAATGCAGCCAGCCGCACATTTTCATTGTTCGGATGCCCGACGGCGATAGCGACATAGGCCCATACAAATACGAGAGGATAAATGCTGTCACGATAAGGGAAGCTGACCATGATCGCCAACGCGGTGCCGATGAGCAGGATGATGATCGCCCATGTCGTATCGCAGAGTCCCCAGCCACTCCATTCATTCTTTTCCAGTGCAACCGCAATGTTGACGATGGTAGCAACGGATACCCAACCGAGGTTCAGACTGAACGGCAGCTTGACGAACCACATTTCTCCGCGGGTTGGCTGCGGCGTGCGGGTACGTACATACACGACGAGCAGGGAAATCAAGTATAGAATAATGACGATCACGCATAGCTCTATGTATACATACTGCCACAGGAAAATCCAGATGATGTTGAAGAGACAGCTTAAAATAAAGAAAATACTGATGGACTGAACGCTTGTCTTGGCTTGCCCTGTAGGTGTAGCTTGGTACACGACAAAGCCGGCGAGCAGCACGAAGATGACCGACCAGATGGAAAAAGCGTAACCCGCTGGTGTGATCAAGGTAGGATACATGTTGGATACAGCAGCAGTGCTCCTTCCGCCGATAGGAAGTGTAGAAGCCAGGGTGTTAACGAGAATGACAGCGATGAATGCAATGATATTCCACCATTTATACGGATGGCTTCGTGACATAGGATATCTCCTCCTCAACGAATGATGATCCAAAATGACCGACTGGTCACAATCTTCTATTATGAATATACCCACTTTGCTCTCAAATATGTCCTCACAAGGAAAAGTATCGCGCTGCGGCTATGTTTAACAAAAAAGGTGTATGTATATGCAGTCATATGTAGTACAATGAAAAAAATTTTAAGCACTATATAACCTAAATTGAGAATTCACATGGGGTGCCAATTATGCAGGCGGATGATGCTTCCCATCGCTGTTGCCCCTAGATTTTCCTGAATAAACGCACCATGGTAGAAATCTGGGGGCAGTATATGCTTACGATGTGAGCTTTCCTCAAGAAAGCTTTCAGGCGACCGCTAACGCTTGTACAGCATCATTCTGCCTACTTCGTTTCCCATGTGAATTTCCTCAAATTCAGCTTATATAGAAGTGAGGAGACAAGAAGGATGAATGGTTTGGAAAAAGTGGGGAAGTTCGTAGGAGGAACCTTTTCCATCTGGGTACTTTTATTTGCATGTCTGGGATTTTTCTTTCCTGCGGCGTTTACGGGGTTGAAAGGATACATACAGTTATTTCTTGGCATTGTTATGTTCGGGATGGGACTGACCTTATCTACGGCTGACTTTCGTGAAGTATTCCGGCGTCCGGTGGATGTGGCTATTGGTGTTGTCGGGCACTATCTGATTATGCCGTTTCTGGCTTTTGCGTTGGCGCTGGTATTGCAGCTGCCACCGGATATTGCGGTGGGTGTCATTTTGGTAGGCTGTTGCCCAAGCGGAACCGCGTCCAACGTAATGACGCTCTTATCCAAAGGCGACGTGGCGTTGGGAGTATCGATTGCTTCGGTGTCGACGCTGATTGCCCCACTGGCGACCCCCGCCATGATCAGCCTGCTTGCTGGACGTTGGATGAATATTGATGCGAAATCGCTGATTATGGATATTCTCGTCGTGGTTATTGTCCCCATTGTGCTGGGCGTTATCGTCAAATCGCTATTTCGCAAACAGGCGGAAGCCAGTGTCAAGGTGCTGCCGCTCATATCAACGCTAGCGATTGTAGTCATCGTGGCTATTGTGGTTGCAGGCAGCAAAGGCAAGATTTTGGAGACAGGTCCGATTATTTTTGCAGTGGTTATTTTGCATAACGGTATCGGGTTTCTGCTCGGATATTGGTTTGCCAAGCTGTTCGGCATGAATCTTTCCAAACGCAAAGCCGTTACGCTGGAGACGGGAATGCAAAATTCCGGGCTGGGCGCTGCGCTGGCAGCGGCTCATTTTAACCCGATTGCTGCTGTACCGAGTGCGATTTTCAGCGTGTGGCATAATATTTCCGGCTCGTTGCTCGCGACCTGGTTTTCTCGTCGGGAAGAGAAGGATAGAAGAGGATAATTTGACTTTATAGGTCCGGATCATTATACTGTGGTTGTTACAACCACTGTATTTAAGTAAGCAACAGTAGATAGGCTTCATCATTGAAGTAAAGTTACACTGAATTCGTATTCGGCTTCATGCTCAACAGCCCTATATTATCTGATCTGACTTAAACTGAAGGAGAGAGAACGAATGAACCCAAAATATAAGCCTCTATTTGAAGCTTTTACCCTGCCATCCGGCGTTACGTTGAAGAACCGTATCACCATGGCCCCTATGACTAACTTTGCTTCCCACGAAAATGGCGAAGTCAGTGACGAAGAGCTGGCATACTACCGTGAACGCTCCGGTGGTGTGGGCGCGGTTATTACAGCTTGTGTGTATGTAACTCCAGATGGCAAAGGCTTTGTCAATGAGTTTGGTGCGGACAAGGATGAAATGATTCCGAGCCTGCGCCGTCTGGCAGATACGATTCATCAGGAGGGCGCGAAAGCGATCCTGCAAATTTATCATGGCGGCCGTCTGTGTCCACCGGATCAAATTCCAGACGGACAACCGATCAGTGCAAGCGCAGTAGCCGAGGAAAAAGAAGGCGCACCTGTGCCGCGTGAAATGACATCCGACGATATCCACCGCGTAATTCGCGCCTATGGCGAAGCGACTCGCCGCGCGATTGAAGCAGGCTATGACGGTGTGGAGCTTCACGGAGCGAATGGTTACCTAGTGCAGCAGTTCTTCTCCCCGCACTCCAACCTTCGTACCGATGAATGGGGAGGAAGTGTCGAAAAACGATTGACCTTCCCGCTGGCGGTTGTTCACGAAGTGAAGAAAGTGATCGCAGAGCATGCGAAGCAGCCATTCATCTTCGGATACCGCTTGTCTCCTGAGGAAGGACACACGCCAGGCATTACGCTGGATGATACGATGGTGCTTGTAGACCGTCTGGCGGATCAAGGGCTGGATTACCTGCACATTTCCGTAAATCATTTCTTCGGTGGTTCGTTCCGTGACCGTAGTGACGAACGGTCACGTACCGTTCTCATCCATGAGAAGGTGGGTAACCGTGTGCCGATTATGGGAGTTGGGTCGCTGAATACACCGGATGAGGCGCTTGCAGCACTGGAGACAGGTGTACCGCTTGTATCGCTGGGACGTCCGCTTCTGATGGAGCCGCAATGGGTTCAGAAAGTGCAAAACGGCACAGAAGATACCATTCGCACGACATTATCCAAGCAAGCCCAGCAGGAGCTAGTCATTCCTGACTACTTGTGGGGTGCCTTGACGACCCTTCCAGGCTGGATGCCTGTTACGGACTAAATTTTGAATGATGGAGATACCCTAGGCTGCTTTTAGGCACCTGGGGTATTTTCTTGTCTCGTGACCGTGAACACAATAATATAGGAATAACAAAGAAAGAAGGTGATGACAATGATACATGAAGCTAATGGTGCGATTTCGATTAAGTCCACCCATCCGGGGCTACAGATTCGACTTTTACAAGTAAGTGATGCAGAACGCTTATTAGAGATCAGACGTGAAAATTTTGACTTTTTCAAACCGTTCGAGCCTGAACGACCTGAAATTTACTTTACGCTGGAAGAACAGGCGCGTCTGATTTCCAACGGTTTGGAAGCTGCACAAGCTGGACAGGGATATACGTTCGGACTTTTTTTGCCGGAAAATGATAAGCTGATCGGCAGAATGGAGCTGTCTGGTGTCGCTAGAGGTCCCTTTCAAAACGCCAATCTGGGCTACTTCGTAGATCCTGCATATCACGGACAAGGCTATGCTACCTCTGCAGTGAAGGATATTGTACGTTACGCCTTGAATGAGTTGGAATTACACCGTATTCAAGCCGGAGTGATGCCAAGAAATACACCTTCCAATCGAGTGATGGAAAAGGCGGGATTTCGACGGGAAGGGCTGGCTCTCAACTATTTGAAGATTAATGGTGTGTGGGAAGATCATGTGTTGTATGCGGTAACGGCTGAGGATTTGCAGAATGGCGCCTTCTAAATTCGCCAGGCGTGACACCCTCCAGTTTTTTGAACACCTTGCCAAAGTATTTTTCATCCTGATACCCGACCATACCAGCGATATGATGAAGACGCAGCTTGTCATTCAACAATAGCAACTTTGCCTTGCCCATCCTGATCTGGCACAAATAGTCGGACAGATTAACCCCGTACTCCTGCTTGAATTTACGAGAGATATATTCCCGACTGAGGTAAAAGCGGCTCGCCATATCCTGTAGAGAAATGTCCTCGTCGTAGTGAGCATCCAGATAGCGGGCGATATCACGGATCGTCGGGTTGTTTGGGCTATGGCTTGGTGTAAGTGCCTGACCGGCTGCCAGCAGTCGGTTTTCGACCTGTTTTTTCCATAAGGGCAGGGAAAGCATGCCGCGGTTGTCGACCGGCAAGGCAGGAATGGAGCCGGGCTCATCTGCCAGTTCCTCGCCTTCGGCATCTCCGGGTCTGTCATTCAGCCAGCGGGCCAGCATCCAATCCAGCTCCTGATTCCAGCTGGCTAGCTGCTCTGCTGTAACCGAAGGCAGCACGGCTACGGCTGCTATCCAGCGGCCTACCGCTATAGACACACGACTGGCATTACAGCTGAGCGCGCTAAGCCGTAGTTCCTCTTCCATCTCAGGCAACTGGGGAAGACGAACGGTTTGCCGTGCCAGAGTATTCTGGTGCATCCAGTCGGTGGCCTGCAACACATCCCGTTTCCACAACGCTTGCCGTGCCTCTTGGTAGGCTGTGGCTGCCGTCACGGGAAAGGCACCGAAAGAGCCAACCCCGATGTGCATGTAGCACCGCAACGCCCTTCTGATCCCTGCGTGAATATCCTGCAAGAGCAGTGGCCAACGAGCTGGCTCGCCCCAATACAGCAGAATAATTTCGTCCATACGCTCCAGATGACGGAATGCAACTCCGGTTTGAGAGGTCACGAGAAATTCGTTGCAGATGTTAATGAGGGAAAAGCTCAAAAGCGCACGGCGCGTTTTATATTTGTCCAGTATATCGGCATCCAGCTGTGTGGTACTCATCACAGCTGCATTACATATCTGAATAGCTGCGGGAAGACGTAGCTCCTCACGTAAGGGCGTAATGGAAAGAGGGGTATTCGCCGTACCGGACACCAGCTCGGTCAAGAGCTTATCAGCATAGTGCGGCCTCATCCGGTTTACTTCGATGGCCTGCATTGTTTGCCTGCGCCGATCTTGCTCCGCTGTTCGCCAAGCCTTAGTGGCTTTGGATAGAGCCTCGTTAATCTCTACCGGGTCTACAGGTTTGAGAATATAGTCCATCCCTCCCCGGCGGATGGCCTGTCGGACTAGATCAAAATCGTCATGGCCGCTCACCACCACAACTCTGGTTGCGGGGGAATTGACCTGAATCCACTCCATCAGGGCCACTCCATCTTTGCCGGGCATCCGCATATCCGTGAGTACAACGGATGGGGAATGGGCGGTAATGATCTCAATCGCCTGATCGCCCGACTCAGCTTCAATCACCTCGGTCACGCCGCAAGCTTCCCAATGTACGAGCATCCGAATGGCATGACGCACATGCTTTTCATCATCCACAATTAGGACTCTCATTGACAGATCACTCTCCCTTAATATGAATTCCGGTCTGAGCTTCGCTACGAATTTCGAGTGTATAACGAACGCCATGAGGTAGAATATTGTCTACGCACAGGGTATTAGAACCATCCTCTGAGTGAAGCTGAATACGCAATAGAACATTCTGAAGACCAATGGAGTCCTGCTCGCTGGTGTTCGGTTCCTCGTAAGCTTTCAGCGGACGTTGTAGCATATGCTGAAGCTGCTCCAATTCGGCCTGTGGAATCGATGTTCCGTTATTTTCCACTTCTATCTTCACAATGCCTTCCCGGATTCGGCAGCCTGTAATGCGAATTTCACCGGGCCCCAGCCGAGGATCGACACCGTGTTTAAAGTAGTTTTCCACCAACGGCTGGAGAATCATTTTCGGAACCCGATCATTCAGGACCTCATCATCCCATTGGTAAGTGACCTCTAATTGCTCGCCGAAGCGTTCCTTTTGCAAATCAAGATATTGTTTTACATGCTCGGCTTCTTCCTTGAGTGTAACGACTGTATGGTCCCGCATGTTATAACGCAGCATTTTGGCAAGGGAAGAGAGCAGTGAATAGATTCGCGGTACCTCATGCTGTAGAGCCAGTGTTCCAATAGATTGTAGCGTATTATATAAAAAATGAGGATTAATCTGTGCTTGAAGCGCTTTCAATTGATGTGTCTTGTTAGCCAGTTCCAGCTTGTATTCCCGTAAAATGAGGTTATTGATGGTATCCATCATCTGTCTGAAGCGGCGCGATAGCACTCCGATCTCATCGTTGCCCATGGCCCGGATGTCTACATCCAGTTGACCGGATTGAATCTGGTTTATGTAGCGAGTCAGCCGCTTAATAGGTTCCGTGATTTTTATCGAAATCCATAATGTGGCAACAATGACGAGTAGCAACGCTGCGCCGGTAATGACCGCATTGATCTGAGTCAGGCGGGTAGCCCGTAAATAAAGCGTACGATGAGGAATCTTCTTGACGAGCGTCCAGCCTGACAGATTGGCATCCAGCTTGCCGTACACGTGCAGTGCCGTATCATCTTCAATCACTCCGTGCTCGCCTTCTTTAGAAGTTCGATTGAGCAGGCCAGATTCCTTCCAGTGTGTTCCAATGGATGCTTCTTTTCCGCTATATATGATCGTTCCGTTTCGATCGATCAAATACAGCTCCTCTGTATCCGCATCATACAATTGACGGCAAATACTGCGCAGCGGCTCCAGACCAACATCTATAGCCAGTACCCCAAGCGTCTCTGAGGAAGGAATGTTTCGAATCGCCCGATGAAGTGTAAACACCTGCCGCTCTGTGCTATGCTCCGCATAGGAAACTGCCGAAAAGCCGTACAAATGCTTCATATGCGAGGCCTGTATGAACAGTCCGGAAGGGCCGTAATGAATAGAACCGGTGAAGGGCTCCAGCCGGAATTCCCGTAGAGGGACCGTGCTGGTAATCAGCGTAGATTGCCCAGCCTCATAAGAATGCAAATACACCTGGTCAATGCCTGACGAAGCATTCATCATCGTTTGCAGCGTGGTGTAAATTTCAGCGACGGCCCGGTAATCATCCGGAATTTTGGCCAGGTTGCGCAGAAAATGAGGGTCGTTATAGACTCCGATGGACGCGCGATTCAATCCCTGTAAATAGTTATCCAGATTCGTAATTCCCTGAAAAATAAGCCGCTCATTTTCTTGTGTGGCCTGCTCCCGCAAGGATTGCTTGGTGAGAATGAAGGTCATGGTCATCGACAGTAGCAGCGGTAGGGTGACTGCAATGAGCAAAAACCAGATCAGGCGGGAACGAATGCTGTGAAATTTCATACAGTTAGCTCCTTTCACAATTTCAAGGCAAGCCAGAGGTCAATATTTTCCCCCCTAATGGTTCACGATCTTACGTGTTCTCCAGAGCGCTTATTCGACATAATGAACATGTGAATTGCACATCCGTACGGCTAAAGCGTGCATGCTGCTTGAAAGGAAGCCGTAGGAAGCGTTCCAGACACCACAGACAACAAAAGGGGGGATCGGTTTGAATCGTGCCAAGTCGTCGCAATGGCTCCAGCAATGGATTTTTGTAGGGCCATCGACGTTATTTTTCGTTATCATTATTGTAATCCCTTTCATGCTCGGAATGTACTATTCTTTTACAGAGTGGAACGGGGTAGCCAATCAGGCGAAGTGGGTCGGGCTGGATAATTTCAGTCACATTTTATGGAATGATGACAAATTTGGGACAGCGTTCTGGTTTACGGTCCGTTTTACGGTGATAGGAGTAGTGGCTGCGAATATTTTTGGCTTTCTGCTGGCGTATTTTCTAACCAAGCCGCTGAAAACAAAAAATGTGCTAAGGACTATTTTTTTCATGCCTAATGTGATCGGAGGTCTGTTGCTCGGATTTATCTGGCAGTTTATTTTCGTCAAGGGATTTGCAGCGATCGGAGAGAGTACGAACTTGTCCTTCTTCAATCTATCCTGGCTGGGAGATGAGATCACGGCCTTCTGGGGCATTGTGATCGTGTTTATCTGGCAAACTGCCGGGTATTTGATGGTTATTTACATCTCTTCCCTGACCAATGTGCCCCGGGATATGCTGGAAGCAGCCGAAATTGACGGAGCGAGCCGGATGCAAATCTTGCGGTCGATTATACTGCCTTTGATCATGCCTGCCGTTACAGTATGTCTTTTCCTGGCGATATCATGGTCGTTTAAAATGTTCGATCTCAATTTGTCACTGACCAAGGGCGGTCCCTTCGGGTCCACAGAGTCGGTTGCACTCAATATTTACAATGAAGCGTTTGTGAATAATCGTTATGGGTTGGGGACGGCTAAAGCACTCATTTTCTTTATCATTGTTGCTCTTGTTACGAGCCTTCAGGTACGACTGACGAAAAGCCGGGAGGTGGAAGCGTAAATGGAAACAAGCAATCGCTACCGCTTTGGAACATGGGCGACCGAGTTGGTGATGATCCTCGTCGCATTGTTATTCCTCGTCCCGTTTTATTTTTTATTCGTGAATTCGGTCAAAAGCTTTGGTGACCTGCTCACCGATTCTGCGGCCTGGCCACAGACCTTTGTATGGAGCAACTATGCCAGAGCATGGAGCATCACGCGTTTTCCTGAAGCTTTATGGAATTCATTTGTAGTTACGGTGGTCAGTAATTTGCTGCTCGTACTGATCAGCTCAATGGCTGCTTACCGAATGGTCCGGCATCCGACGCGTTATAATCGAGTGTTGTTTAGCCTGTTCGTGGCTGCTATGGTCATTCCTTTTCAATCTGTGATGATTCCTTTGGTCAAGGTTGTAAGTACGCTGGATTTAATGAACAGCATTAGTGGTCTGGTAATCTGTTATCTGGGATTCGGAGCCCCTATGTCCATCTTTCTCTTTCACGGGTTCGTCAAAGGTGTGCCGGTCGAGGTGGAAGAAGCAGCTACAGTGGACGGCTGTTCGCCATACGGAGTGTTTTTCCGGATTGTGTATCCGTTGATGCTGCCGATGATGGTAACTGTTATTATTTTAAATACGCTCTGGATCTGGAATGACTATCTCCTGCCTTCTCTGGTGCTGCAAAAGGCTGAACTGCGCACGATTCCAATTGCTACCTATGCCTTTTTCGGACAATACACGAAGCAGTGGGATTTGGCATTGCCTGCACTGGTGCTGGGCATCTTGCCAGTCATCGTGTTCTTTCTGGCCATGCAAAAATATATTATTCAAGGTATTATGGCTGGTTCGGTCAAAGGTTGAGTGTGGCGATGAGCTCGAAAATGTACACGGTGTGCCACTCCGCAAACGGATGGTGCTTACCATCGCTGTTGCCTCCAGATTCCCCTGAATAAACGAATAAAGGTGAGAATCTAGAGACAAAGGCGAGCGCTATCGCTTGTTCAGCACCATTCCGTTTGCTCCGTTTCCACATGAATTTTTCGAGTTCATCTGATATGAATTTAGAATAGAAAGGAACATAAATATGAAAACGCATACTTTTAAAAAGAAAGCCCAAGCACTGATTTTGCTTCTCGCGGCCTTTGCCCTGGTTTTGGCAGGTTGTAACAGCAGTGGTGGACAAAATGCAGGCAAAGAGGAAGTGAAGGAAAAAACAATTCACATTTTTCAGTTCAAGGTAGAGATTGCTGAAGCGTTAAATCGTATGAAGGCGGAATATGAAGCGACTCATCCGGGGATCAAGCTCGATATTCAGACCGTGGGCGGGGGCAGTGACTATGGGGCGGCGTTAAAGGCGAAGTTCGCCTCCGGGGAGCAACCGGATATTTTTAACGTAGGAGGTTACCGCGAGCTGGATACGTGGCTGGAATATCTGGAGGACCTGTCTGACCAGCCTTGGGTCGGCGATGTGGTCGATGTCGCCAAAGAGCCGATGACCAAGGACGGAAAGTTGTACGGTCAGCCGATGAATCTGGAAGGGTATGGCTTTATTTATAACAAGGATTTGTTCAAGAAGGCGGGGATTACGGAAACCCCTAAAACATTGTCCGAGCTGGAGGGGGCTGCCCAGAAGCTCCAAGCCGCAGGGATTACACCATTTTCTAATGGATATCAGGAATTTTGGGTGCTGGGCAATCATTTGCTGAACGTGGCATTTGCCAATCAGCCGGACCCCTCGGCCTTCGTCAAGGGACTGAATGATGGAACAGCGAAGATTCCGGGCAACGCTGTATTCGCCGAGTGGATTAAGCTGTTCGATCTGACGTTGAAGTATGGTAGTTCGAAGCCGCTGACGACCGATTACAATACGCAGGTAACGAACTTTGCCACTGGCAAGGCTGCCATGATGCAGCAAGGGAACTGGACTCAGGTCCAAATTGACGGGATTAATCCGAAGCTGAATCTCGGTATTCTGCCTATGCCGATTGGTGAAGATGCAGCAGCCGGAGATAAGCTGTTTGTAGGTGTCGCCAATAACTGGGTCGTTAATAAAAATTCGTCTGTCAAAGCCGAGGCGAAGGAGTTCTTAAACTGGATGGTGACATCCGAGCAGGGTAAAAAGTATATCACCAAGGAATTTAAGTTTATTCCAGCGTTCAAGAGCATCAAAGGGGCAGAGGCCGATATGGGCCAACTGGGTGCCGAAGTAGTGAAATACAGTCAGGACAATAAACTGCTGGGCTGGTTCTTTAGCCGCTATCCTGAAGGAGCACAGCAGGAATTCGGAAGTCAGATGCAAGCCTATGTGGCAGGTAAATCGGATGCTGGGAAGCTATTCGAGGATTTCCAGAGAACATGGGATAATTTGAAGACCAAATAATGAACAAAAGCACGCGATACAGCCTTCGTATTTCAGGAAGATTGCATGATCCTGAAATACGAAGGCTTTTCTGTAAACAAATTTATATAGGCTGAACTCGAAAAATGTACATAAAAACGGAGTAGGCGGAATGGTGCTGTACAAGCGAAGCACCATCCGTCTGCGCAGTGGCACGATATGAAACTTTCAAGTTCGGCTTATATATGATAATGAAGCAGAGCAATATCCCCGCGGCGCTCTATTTCTTTAAGTTCAAATGTACTTGGCAGCGTTCCTTCTGGAAATAACGGTATTCCTTGTCCAAGCACTTTGGGAATGATCGCAATGATAGCCTTCTCCAGTAGTCCCGCTTGCATGAAGGCCTGAACTAACTGGCCTCCACCTACTAGCCATACCGCACCTTCCGATTGTTCTTGTAGACGTGGAACCAGTTCAGTCAGGGCTTCGTCCGTAAACGTAACATGCGGTGCTTGCTGTTGCTCCGTTAATGATCGTGTGAGCACATAACAAGGCTTGCCAGCATAAGGGAAGTCATCTGAGAGCTTCAACACTTCCTCATACGTCAGCCTGCCCATCAGCACTGTGCCTACGGTGTCGTAAAAGTCGGCATATCCATTGTCTCCGCCATCCCCCTTGACATCATGCAGCCAGTCCACCGAGCCGTCCGGCAAAGCTATATACCCGTCGAGACTCATGGCAATATACAGTACTAGTTCGTTTGATTTCAAATCCTTCATAGTGTATCACTCCTTTCTATCTCCTATGTTACAATATATTTATGACATACTTTGTCGTAGTTAAACGGTCGTTTAAATTTAACTTTTGATTAGAGGAGTACCTTATGAACGAACGCAGAATTGCTCTTATGAGGATATTGGATTCCCGAAAAAAATATACGGCGCGTGAGCTGTCCGAACGATTTGGCGTCTCCGTCAGGACGATACAAAGAGATCTCGACTATTTGCAGCAGACCGGGTTCCCCCTTTATACCGAAACGGGTCCTCATGGTGGGTACCGGGCACTGCCCAATCGGCTTCTTCCTCCCCTTCATCTTGCCCGCGACGAGGCCCTTGGTCTTTTTCTCATGCTGCAACTGCTGGAAGACATTCCAGATATCCCTTTTGGATCGGTTCGTGGGCATTTATCCGAGCATTATTATGCTGAGCTTCCACAGGATGTGCAGGACAGCATCGATCAATTAAAGGATTACATTTCTTTTCGTATGATACCCACTCATGCAGACTCGCCCTACACCTCGCTCATTTTGGAGGCTGCGCTGAATAAGCGACGGGTGAACATGCATTACCGCTCTGTTTCCGGAGAAAAGTGGACCAAAGTATATCCGATAGGGCTGTATTTTGATCACGGATATTGGTATATGCCAGCGCATAGCAGAGACCGCATTATTTTGTACCGTTCAGATCGGGTGATCGCAATGGCGATGCTAGAAGAAACCTTGGACAGCCTTCCCACACTTCAGGAATGGTTGGCTTCGGAGGATTCCCGTATAGGAATTCCGTCAAAAATAAAATTTACCGCATGGGGTGCCAGGCTGGCCGAATCAGATGCCCTCTTCCAAAATGTTTCCCATCAGGAAGGGCAGGGTCAGGAATGGCAGGGACATATTCCGATTGAAGAGTTTAGATATGTATCCCGACTTCTGTTAAAATACGGGCCAGAGGCCGAGGTCGTATACCCGAAAGAGCTGCGTATGCGAGTCAAGCAACTGTTGCAAGACAGCCTGAATCCTTATCTGAAAGATGATAAAGCGGATGATGAACAAAAAGAGAATTGATCCTATAGATGGAGTCTCTTATTTATAGTTAACCGCATGAATATTTATAGTTAACCGCATGAATATTAAAGGTTATTAACTTATGACTTTCCATTTATTTTTGTGATAAAGTTTTGAAAAGAGCCCGTTTTCGTATATGATGAAGAGTAATAATTCAAAAGGCTGGACGGGAGACAGATATGAATCAACCGCTTTATGGAATATGGCTCGGAGATGTGTTTTTTTGCTTTTCTGGTGAGACGTCGGAACCACGTATAGATGCGTGGAGCAGTGTGATCCGCAGGCTGACGCTAAAGGGAGACCTTCGGCCGTTTCGGCAGGCTGCGTTGCGTCTTGCTGAGGTACGGATACCGAACACTGCTCGTGTGGAAACCGCGGGCAGAGGTGGCAAAAGACGTTCCATGCTGGGGCGCACATTGGAGGGTTTGGCGCTGGAACCGCGCGAGACGATGGCTCTGCTGATCCGCATGGACGAGAAGGGCTGTGCGGCATCGGGCATTACGCTGGGCGAGGAAATGCAATATTGGCAAAAGGCCGCTTATTTTGCCCTGGAACTGATGCAGCGGGGCGAAATTGCGCCGTCGCTTACAGAGGCGCGTCCATCGGGACCGCGCCGTCGTGGCCCGGAAGCGGCAGTCGGGGTGTGGATTCCTCGGATGTGCCAAGAGGAGGACATACGCCGCTTTCATGAGCTGGCTGCTGCGATGCCAGCCGTTTGTATGGCAGCTCCGGCCGTTTTCGCGGGCAAGGAGCCGGAAACACGCGAGGATGCAGCTGGAATCGTGCTGTATTCCTTCTTGTGTGCGGTCATCCATGCGGAAACGACCGCGGTGCTGGCAGCATCAGACCGTGAGTTGGGCCGTTATCGAGCAGAGTATCGGCGCGGAGGATCGCCGCTGGCGGAGCTGTGGTGGAACAGTCTGCTGACAGGTTCCCGCCCGGTGGCGATTCAGGGAACGCCCGCGGAAATGGAGGAGCTGGTTCTTCAAGCGTCCTCTCTTGAGGGAAGCGCGATGCCTGTCACGGAACGAGAAGACAAGGAACCGATAGAAGGGCAACTGCGGTTGTGCCTTCGTTTGGAACCTTCTCTGGAAGAGAGTGTAAAGGAATGGCGCATTACCTTTTGGGCAGAAAGTGATGCTGAGCCAGGGTTGCGACTGCCTGCGCTGGCGCTGTGGGCACATCCTGAACGTGATCTGGTTCGCGGCGGACTTGTGTACCGTCAAGTGCAGGCACAACTGCTGACGAGGCTCGGACAAGCGGCTGAAGCGGCACCCATATTGCAAGACGCATTGAACCGCCCTTATCCCGAGGGGCTGACACTGGAGCCGGAGCTGTTCTTCCGCTTCCTGACGGAAGCCGTACCCGCTTTGCAAAAGCACGGTATCACCGTGCAAATGCCTTCACGCTGGAGCCGGGAGGGTCGAAGACGTGCAGGTTTGCGGCTCAAAATGCGTTCGACAGAGCAGGGGGCAAAGCCAGATGGTGTGATCGCCGATACATCGTCGGTCGGCATTAACCGCATGATTTCGTTTGATGCCGAGGCTGTACTTGGCAATACCACCTTGACGATGGAGGAACTGGAAAGCATCGTCGCGGCCAATTTGCCGTATGTACGTCTCGGAGGGGAATGGATCGAGGTCGATCCCAAGGAAATTCGTCAGGTGCTGCGCTTTATCAAGCGCGGGGAAAACGGTGAGATGAGCTTGTCCGAATGGATGCATCTGGCTGCGGAAAATGAAAGTGCAGGCGAGGCCTCATGGAAGGGCTTGTCCATCTTTGGTGCGGAATCCGCCGGATTGCTTGCGTCTTTGGCTGAGGGCGGCGTACTCCGTTCCGTAGAGCCGCGGCCTGTGCCGGAGACGCTGCACGGTGCATTACGGCCCTATCAAGAGCGCGGCTTTCAATGGCTGGCTGCGATGCGCGGATTGGGCTTTGGCGTCTGCCTTGCGGACGACATGGGGCTTGGTAAAACGATTCAGGTCATCACCTGCCTGCTCGACGGTGGCATCGGCGCAGATGATCAACGTCCGGCGTTGATCATCTGTCCGACGTCCTTGCTCGGCAACTGGCAGCGGGAGTTGAAGCGCTTTTCACCGGATTTGTCGCTTTATATTCACCATGGCAACCAGCGACTCCACGGGGAGCTGTTTCAAGAAAGTGTACGTGAGTATGATATCGTCCTCACTACCTACCATTTGGCGGGCCGGGACGGCAGCGATTTATCCGCGGTCTATTGGTCTTCTATCGTGTTGGATGAGGCGCAATATATAAAAAATGCACGAACAAAGCAGGCACAAAGCGTCATGAAGCTGTCTGCTCCACACCGGATTGCCATGACAGGTACTCCGGTAGAGAATCGGTTGAGCGAGCTGTGGTCTATTTTTCAATTCCTGAACCCAGGTTACCTCGGTACGGCGTCTTCGTTCCGCCAGCGTTACAGTCTGGCGGGAGAGGAGCGGGGGTCCGCGTTGCGTGAGCTTCATCGCCTCGTCTCCCCGTTCATGCTGCGTCGACTCAAAAGCGACCCAGATATACGCAAGGATTTGCCGGAGAAGCTGGAGTTGAAATCCTATTGTGTACTGACACCAGAGCAGGCCGGATTGTATCGCGGCGTGGTGGATCAATTATTGGGAACTCTGGATGGGCAGATCGGTATGGCCCGTAAAGGGCTCGTTCTGTCCTCATTGACTAAGTTGAAGCAAATCTGTGACCATCCGGGTCTGATCATTCCGGCCCGGGCTGATAGCGGTAAAACCGAAAACTCGGGCAAAATGGAGCGACTGCTGGAATTGGTAGAGACGATTCGCGAGAACGGCGAATCGGCGCTGATTTTCACCCAATATGTGTCGATGGGAGAATTGCTGGTGTCTCGTTTGGCCAAAATCTTCGGGGAAGAGCCGTATTTTCTGCATGGAGGACTGGCAAAAACCAGACGGGACGAAATTGTTCACAACTTCCAGCAGGGAGAAGGGCCGAATATATTCGTACTTTCCCTGCGTGCAGGCGGCGTGGGTCTGAATCTGACGCGTGCCAGCCATGTCATTCACTATGACCGCTGGTGGAATCCTGCGGTAGAAAATCAGGCGACGGACCGGGTATTCCGTATTGGTCAAAGCCGCAATGTACAAGTGCATAAGCTGATTTGCCAAGGTACGCTGGAGGAGCGGATCGACGAGCTGATCGAGAGTAAAAAGGCACTTTCGGAGCAGGTTGTCGGCTCCGGAGAACATTGGCTCACCGAAATGTCTGATGATGAACTGCGCAGTCTGATTGCGTTGCAAAATGATGTATGGATTGAGTGAGCAGAGAAAGGATGAAGGCGATGACGAGGCCGCGAGTGAAGCTGAAAGTAACTGACGGTCAATGGATAGCGGAATTAGACGTAAATGAACTGGAAGGCGGATCGACGGGTGTACCTTCCGCACATGCTGTCCAATGGACTGGCCCAGTGCCTGTAATGAACCCCGAACAGCGGAAGGCATGGTTGGAACAGTTAAAAGCGGATCCTTTGGACATATACCGTTTCTTGCAAGGGGAAACCTGCCTATCGCTGGATGAGATCGTTCAGATAGCAGCTGAGACAGCTACTTCCAGCATGGAGAATGGCGTGGGTGCAGTCGACGATGTGAAGAAAGCTCTTCAGACCGGGCTGGAAAGCGAGCCACAGAACTGTCTGGAGCTGATCGGAATGACGCGGGAAGAGCTGCTGGAGTACGTATTCAGTGCTTGGGCTGGGGAATTATCCCACGTGCAGGGAACATCCCCCGCGCTTGAGCCTACCTCGCGGACGGAGGGCGGACGCAGCGGATCGGCAGCGATTAGCGAATGGATTGCAGAATCTGCTGCTGAAGGGGCATTGCACCGTCCCGGTGCAGGCTTTCATGCGATTGAGATTCGTCTGCCGCAGAAGCTTACTTCCAAGAATGAAGCGGATATTACGTCTTTGCTGCCGGGTTTACCTCGTGCGGAAGAGGCATTGAAACTCATACGTGAACGGGTAGCCGAGCGGGCCCGGGCTGCAATCCCGCAAAAACGTCATACTCCGTAACAATTCGGGTATATGCTTCCTTTTTCGAGTCTATTCACCTTCATCGAACGGGATAACGGCTTCGAAGAGTGTCAAAAGTTCAGTTACAATGGGGGAACGGAAAAGTCACAGCAAGTCATGCATCAATTGTAATATTGGAGGAGATACCAGCATGAAACGACATATACAACAGACGCGAGCATCTCAGCGCTGGACCAAAGCGCTCATTCCGGGGCTGATCTTGCCAGGCCTATTGCTGGCAGCTTGCCAGCAGGGGGGATCAGGTGGACAGGAAAGCGAGCCGTTGAAGTCATCTACAGCGGTACAGGAGAATGTACAGCCTTCCACCCAGCCGGATGCGGGCAATGGCAGCACTAGCGATGGACAAGCCTCCACGGCTACAGGTAGCGGACAGGCTAACCCTGTGATGGCATTGCGAAGCCAGAGTGCGCTGCAAGCCACGGTTAAGGAAGAGGATGGAACAGCGGTTGTCACCAATGCGACTTCTGATACAGTCGTTGTTAACAAAAAGCGCAGCTTGCCTGTAGGCTATGTCCCGGATGATCTGGTGGAGCCGCAGGTGCCTTTTTCCTTCGACGGGCCACATGAGAAGCGGCATTTGCGCAAGGAAGCGGCAGAGGCACTGGAGAAGCTGTTCGACGGTGCAAAAAAGGACGGCATTGAGCTGCGTGCGGTATCGGGATACCGTTCCTATAAGCGTCAGGTGTCTATTTTCAACAACAATGTAAAGACAAAGGGGCAGGCATATGCCTCTAAAGTCAGCGCCGTACCGGGTACGAGTGAGCATCAGACGGGATTGTCCATTGACGTATCCAGCCCAAGCGTAGGCAATGTACTGGAGCAATCCTTCGGAGCTTCCAAGGAAGGCGAATGGCTGGAAAAACATGCACCGGAATACGGATTTATTATTCGTTATATGAAGGGTAAGGAAGATGTGACCGGCTATGTGTACGAGCCTTGGCATATCCGTTATGTGGGAATAGACATTGCGGAGGATGTAGCCCAGCAGGGGATGACGCTGGAGGAATATTTCGACGAGAACAATATCAAGCTGTAGGAGCCAAAACCAAGCCGTAATCCTGGGGATTGCGGCTTTTTGACGTATTTTTCTTCCAAATTGAACCTTTTCGAGGTAGAATCTCGTATAGTGAGCGAAGACAGAATCGCTTTGATTTGTAACAAACCTCAGGACAGAAGCGTGCAGGAAGGGAAGGGAATCATCATTTATTATTCATTAACGTATCGCGAATGGTCGGAAGACACTCAAAAGGAACTGCGTAGCCTGACACGGGAATCCGTATCGGGAGATGAGCTGTTTCTACGCAAGCTTGTAGACGCTACGCGTCTCCATGACAAACTATGGGCGCATATATCGAATGAAAGTGAGGATCATACGGATCATTCCGTCTATGTGACCGAATTTACAGGGGAACGTGCGAAGCCTTACGGTGCGTCCATCACAGACCTCGTGCTGGCAAGTGAGGGAGGTTACACTTCCACGTTCAGCGCACTTTACTGGGTATGGCATGAACCTGCGTTCCGTAGTATGGATCAGCGGGAAGGCTCGGTATTTACCTTGGAGCTAGCCCAACGGCTATTGGATCACTATACGGTGCTGGGCGGCAAAACATATGAATTTATATATTCGGTACTGGACCCTCAGCTGAAAAAGGTACATCTGTTTGTGAGGGAGGTCGATCTGTGATGGAGCATTCTTGGGAGAAAATCAAATCCAAGCCCGGATCTCGTACGCGGATGGCGGCCTTTGCCCTGATGTTGGCTGTGCCAGCCGCTCTGACGGGTTGCGGTGACGACGAATATTATGACTGCGATGAGCTCCCTGTATCGGAGCAAACGGCGTGTCGGGATTCAGGCAGCAGCGGGTATTACTATGGCGGATCGACTTATTATAGTGGAGGCTCCTCATACCATAGCAGTCGTTCTTCTTTTTCTTCTTCTTCTTCCAGCTCTTACCGCAAGAGCTCATCTTCCAGCTCACACAGCGGTTTTGGCAGCAGTGGCTCACGCAGCGGCTTTTTTTCTGGGGGTTAAGATGAGTATGCGCAAGATTCGGCAACTGCCTTATGAACATGACGAGCTTTTTAACGGTGAAATCAGCCGTATGATTCCGTATCATCGCATGTATGGCAAGTCCTATTGTTTGCCCGCATTAACGGTGTATCGGGAAAGCGAGCTGGCAGAGCTTCAGGCTGCATCTGAGTCGGTACATCGTATTTATCGCAAGGTTCAGCAATTCGTCCAGCGCTATATGCCAGATGAATATCTGGTAGAACGGTTGGGGATTCATCCGGGCTTGCTGCGTGCTGCGCGCATGGAGGCTGCGCCGGATGGGATAACCCGTCAGGACTGGATTGTGGGTGAAGCGGGTATCAAGTGCATTGAGAACAATACCGATACCCCAACCGGAATTCCCGAGGTAGCCTATCTCGAAGGGAAGCTGCTGGAGATACTGAGTAGGGGCGGAATGTCGGGGGATGACATTGCTCTACTTGGACCGTCATCTGGAATGGACGAGGCGATTCAGTCTGCTTTGACTGATTTCATTCATTTTTATAGCAATAAGGGATTAGGAACAAAGGTGTATTTCACTTGCTATGACTGGCATATCGAGGATCAGACGAATACTAAATATATCATGCGTTTATGTGAACAAGCCGGATTCGAAGTGGTTTATGCGCCTCTGGAAGAACTGGAGATTATTCCGAATGAAGGATTGTATCACCGGGGAGAGCAGATTCACATTCTCTATCGCCTGTATCCGCTGGAATATCTAATTGATGATCGGGAGGAGGATACAGGGCTTGAGGTGGGTCGGGCGCTAATGGATATGGTGGCAGACGGGAAAATAGGATTAATCAATCCACCGCAGCATATCATTACCCAGAGCAAAGGGTTCACCGCAACTGTGTGGTCACTGTATGAGCGCAATGAGCAGACACCAGAGTTCTGCGGTTTTCGTTTGTTTGACGATCGGGAGCTGGAGGTGATACGAACCTACCTGCTACCTACGTATTTTGAACCATCGGTGTTTATGCAAAATAAAGAGCCTTATGTGGCCAAAGGCATATGGGGTCGGGAGGGTAAAGGGACGCACTTGATTGAACATACTGAACCCGAGGAGAGGCTGGAAGGTGTCTCGGGAGAGGTTGAAAATGCGTCAACCCTAACAGCACAACAGGCGGAATATGTGAAGACTGACAATCCTGATCAGCTTCACCAAGCTGACGCTCCACTAACGCCTGAACAGGAGGAGGCCGCACATATTGCCGCTTATTACGAAGGACAGCCTAAGATTTATCAGCAGCTATGGCCGATGCAGAGCGCAGAGGTGCAGACCGAGGAAGGGCTATTTCACGGCTATGTGCTGACAGGAGTATTCGTGATCGGGGGACGTTTTGCGGGTATCCTGCCGCGAATCGGTGAAAAGGTAACAGGTGATATGGCCTACTATTGTGCCGCCGCCGTTGCCACCGTCCCTCCTAATCCGCCCATTGTATAAGTTGAATTAAAAAAATGTACAATATTCGAATATATCTATTCATATTCATAAGTACCATAAGGAGGAAGAAAATTGGACTCTTCTATCAGTTTGGGCAACGCATTGGGCAATGTAGGTATCGGCCTGCTTATCCTGTTTGCCATCTTAATCGTAGGTTATTTTGTGTTCAGCTTGCTGACACGTTATAACGATAATCAAGAAATCGCACGCGGCAATGAGGCGGCAGGCATCTATATGGGGGCAAAGCTGCTAGGTCTGTGTATAATCGTGGGGATGGTGTCGTACAGCAGTCATTCATGGCTCGATATGCTGACTTGGTCGGCCGTGGGTATTGTGGTGCTGTGTCTGGTCTATGTGATTTTTGATCTGTTGACGCCGCGTACCAAGGTGTGCGAGGAAATTGCCAAAGGCAATGTGGCTCTGGCACAGCTGCTGCGCTCGATCATCGTCGGGGTGTCTTTTGTGGTAGGTACATTTTTGATGTAGAAGGGATACAAAGGATCTGCAAAACCGTACAACGGAGCTGCAGATTTTTTTTTTTGTAAAATTGTATTCACTGTCCGGTATCGGTCTGTTGAGTTGAAGAATACGACAATCACTTCTGTGGAGACTATTCTACAAAGCTACGGGTGATACTGCATAGCAAAAAGGATTTTCTGCACATATCAAATCAAATTGAAGAGAAGGGAATACAGAACATATGAGTACCTCCACCTCCCAAACCAGACAAATTCGGATGGGTATCATCGGCCTGGGCCTGATCGCTGAATATCACATTAGATCACTGCATACGATCGCGGGGGTTTCCATAGTGGCTGTTAGTGATGTGAATCCAAATCGCCTTCAAGCCATCGGAGAACAATTGCAACTGCCTGCTTCCAAGCGGTATTCCCATTATGAAGCAATAATTCGTGACCCGGAGGTAGATGCGATTCTGTCGCTGACACCTAACGATGTGCATTTTGACATTATTCGTATTGCACTGGAAGAACACAAAGCTGTACTGGCGGAAAAACCGTTGACACTCACGTGGGAGGAAGCGGATCAGTTGAAAAAGCTGTATACAGCGAATCCGGTGCCTTTACTGGTTCACTACAAGCATCGCTACGGCGCGGCCTTCCAATATGTCAAGCAACTGCTGGATGAGCAAAAACTGGGCAAAATCTATAACATTCAATTCCGCTATCTGATGGATGCATTTTCGCCGTATCGTCAGCATCCGTATACATGGCGACACAATTTAGCCAAGGCAGGCTCCGGAGTAGTGGGGGATACAGCCTCACATATTATTGATTTGGCTCGTTTTCTGGTTGGTGAATTTAAAAGTGTCGCGGCGCTGCTACATACAATAACACCCGAGCGGCCTGATCCGGTCACGGGTCTGCCTGTAAAAGTGGATGTAGAAGATCTCGCTACCTTTCATGGCATCGTAGGCGATAATACCGTGGGTACCTTCATCACTCATAAAAATGCCATCGGCAAACGGCACGATATCGAAGTCGACATCTATGGAGAACTCGGTACGCTGCACGCCAGCCTCAACAACCCGGAAAGTATCCGTATCGTGCTGCGTGACCTGGAACACCCGGATGCCGAATACGAGGCTTGGGCTGTCCCTGCAATTTTTAATCATACGGCCTATGGAGATTTTATTGAGCTGGCAAGAGGAAACTCTGTGGATCGTGCCCCCTTGTTCGAGGACGGCTACAAAAACCAGTGGGTCCTTGAGAAAATACTGCAGTCCTGGAAAGAGAATGGACGTTTAGTAGACGTGTAGATGAGGAGAGTCGCTGAAATTCCAGCAATGACGAAGAGTATATATGACCCGCAAGATGGTCCCTTGAAAAGAGTGGCCCTCTTGCGGTTTGCAGTTCAATATACCCGTAAAGTAATCTTTTTCATCATTTTCGTACCGCCCTGCTTATACCACTTCAAATGAATCCTGCCTCGATCTTTTGAATAATGGTCAGCAAGATGGCAAAAAGGGATAGGACCTTCGCCTTCACACTCCTTCACCATCAATTTTGTTCCACATTCATAGCAATATTTCATTTAAGCGCCACCCTTGTATCACCATTTTAAAATTGTAAATGTTGCTTTTTACACCGTGTTTATACTGCAATACTCATCATCTTAATTCTACGATCACCATTCTGTCTACGGGCGCTTTATTTCTTCTCTTGATCTTTACCCCTTTTCTTGCTGCATTCTTGCCCGTTTAGCCCCGATCAGCCGCCAGCCTGTCAACAATGCCGCCACAAGACAGATGGATGCGGACGTCATAAAGACTACATGCATCCCTGACAGAAAAATTTCCGGGTGACCCGAAACCAATCCGGTGACCCGATAACCAGCCTCTTTACTCATGATATAAAAGAGAATGGATGTGGCCAAAGTGATCCCCACAACCATACCGACGTTGCGAACCAGCGAATTGACACTCCCGGCTGAGCCGAGCTGCGTGCGGGGTACCTTGGACATAATCAGCGAGTTGTTCGGCGATTGGAATAAACCACTGCCAATGCCTAGCATGGCAATCCACAGACCAACAAGCGGGATGGAGCTGCCTGCGTGCAGTTGGGCCAATCCAATT
Organism: Paenibacillus sp. TY11; assembly: GCF_059772165.1. Classification (NCBI taxonomy): domain Bacteria; kingdom Bacillati; phylum Bacillota; class Bacilli; order Caryophanales; family Paenibacillaceae; genus Paenibacillus; species Paenibacillus sp. TY11. The sequence goes on from NZ_JCBAIQ010000010.1 coordinate 56,320, forward strand.
TGGGCTACGACCATAACCACCAGCCCGGCGAATGTGAGTAGTTCAGATCCGATTTTATCGGAAAGCGCACCGCTGAGAGGGGCCACAATAACCATCGAGATTGGGAGCAGCATTAGTAGGAACCCGGCATAAAAAGGCGACAAGTTCAGTATATTCTGCGCATAGAAAGGCGAAATGATGTTAAAGCAGAAGTTAGCGACGAACACCAGAAAAGCACACAAAATACTAAGAGAAAACAACGGATTTTTGAATAGCGCGAGCTGTAAGAGCGGCCCAGGACGACGAAGTTCCAACCGAATGAACATGGCAAAAGCAACTACAGCCACCACCAGCGAAGCAACGATACGTTTGTCTCCATATCCGACCTGCTGTCCCAGCAACAATCCGACGAACAAAGTGAGAATAAAAATAGCAAACACCAAGCTACCGGGAACGTCAATTTTATCCTTCACCTTGATCAGATCCTTCGGCAGAAGCTTCCAGCCAAGAAAGACAGCTACCAGCCCCACCGGTACATTGACCCAGAAAATGTACTGCCAGCCCAGCGAGGAGACAATAATCCCGCCCAAGCTAGGCCCGGCGATGCTGCCCAGAGAAACGAAGGTTCCGATGAGGCCAAGCGCTTTGCCCCGTTCATTGGACGGGAAGATATCTGTCACGATCCCCTGGCTGTTAGCCATGGTCATGGACGCCCCAATCGCCTGAATAATGCGGGAAATCAGCAGCATGGAGAGGGAAGAGCTAAGACCGCACAATAGGGAGCCAAGAATGAATATGATCGTGCCGATCTTGAATATTTGGATTTTACCGACGATATCCCCAAGCTTGCCAAAAAATAAAATAGCGGTACATATAGCCATTAAATAGGCGGTTGTCACCCATTCAATCTGTGCCACGGGTAAATGTAACGTGCGGGACAACACAGGAAGAGCAATATTGACGATGCTTCCATCCAAGGTGGACATAAACGTAAACAGATTCAATACAATCAAAATCAACCAACGTTTCTTCTGAATTTCGATATTCTCTTGGTACGTTGCAGCAGTTGTAGCGGTTGAACTCATAGTTAACACCTCTTCATCGTTGACAATTACCATTTAGTTGCGCGTGCAACTAAATGAACGGTTCTAGTTTACAGCATATTAGTTGCGTACGCAACAATATTATTGTAAACTTTGCTTTGGTCCCAACTGCGGATTTGTCATTTTTAAGCCAATGAGGTGTATTTGATGAGAAAAAAACCGATTGGAAAGCTAATTTCCCACCTGTACCGTCGAAATCAAAAAATACTGTCCAAAAAACTGGCTCCTTACGGAATCGGTAGTGGGGGTCAGCACAGCTTTTTAAAGCTTATTTTGCAGCGGCCGGGCATTACACAGGAACAATTGACGAATGAACTCAAATTTGATAAAGCAACCACGGCACGCTCTGTGAAACAATTGGAGGAATCAGGTTACATTGCACGGAAAACGGACCCGAATGACCGCCGTTCCCATCTTTTGTCTCCCACGACCAAGGCGTTAGAATTCGCCCCTGTCTTGCAAGGAATCTTGGACGAGTTCAACGTTAGCCTTGTCCACAACTTATCCGAAGAGGAAGAGAATCTTCTTATCGACTTACTGCAAAAGATTAGTATAGATTCTGACGAATAAACAAATCAGGAGTTAGCTAGAGAATTGCGCAGGTAAAAGAAAAAGCAGCCCTGACAGAGGATACTCTGTCAGGGCTGCTTGATGCCAGTCTGAAGAAGGTATATTGTCCGGTATAAACGGTCACTCATACTCATACTTGGACACCCATCAGGCCAGCTATGGCATACATCATTCAGTCCGCGCTAATTCCTTCGAACGCATTCATGACTAATTGTCGCATATAGGAATCGTCTAATGGATAACCGGTTACCAGCAATCGATAAAAAATCGGTCCATAAATGAGATCGATACATAATTCAATATCGAGATTTTCCTTCAATTCCCCGCACTTCATCCCCCGCTCAATTAGATGCCTGGCCTCGAGTCGCCGAGGATGGAAATATCGGGTCCGGTATGCCTCTGACAATCCTGAATCAAGTTGCCCTTCACCTATTAACTCCGTAATGATTTTACCCTCTCGACTTATTAAGAACCGTACCAAATTCGTAGCATGCATGAGAATATCGTCTAATACACAACCCGTGTCGGGCACGGGCAATCTTGCCATGGTAGCTGACAGGAAGCCATCCATCACTACGGCAGCTTTGTTAGGCCACCATTTATAAATGGTGGCTTTGCTCACTTTCGCTCGCTCAGCAATTTTTTCTACCGTAACCGCTCCAAAGCCTTGTTCCAACAGTAGATCATAGGAAGCGGTAAGGATAGATTTTTGCGTTTCCATATTACGTGGACGTCCTCTTTTACTCTGCACTGGAATGCTCACCTTCTTAACAGATATAAGTAAACACGAAAAATAAACTATACGTTCAGTATATCAAATATCGTGTGAGAATAAAAAGTTGAATTGCCTATTTACAAAACGAAACGTTCAGTATATTATTTGATTATCGAATTAATGAACTATACGTTTAGTATTTAAATTTACGAGGAGGATTATCATGCAAAGAGAACAACAAGCTGTAGAAAGTAACCGTATTTCAAATTGGATGATGTTTCTGTTAGCAGCCGCATGCGGCCTAATCGTTGCCAATCTTTACTATGCTCAAACCCTTGTAGGGCCTATCCATGTGGCTATGGGTCTTTCGTCCACTACTGCGGGCTTCATTGTCACCTTAACTCAAATCGGTTATGTTGTGGGACTGCTATTTATCGTACCGCTCAGCGACATTATTGAAAATCGACGGCTCATGGTCGTATCGTTAATCATTACAGTCGGTGCATTGCTCGCAGCCGCTTTCTCCCCCAATGCGCTGTTATTCCTGACAGCATCTTTGTTCATTGGAATCGGATCTGTGGTAGCCCAGATACTGGTTCCGTATGCCACCTATTTAGCGTCCGAAGAGCAGCGCGGTCGCGTTGTTGGGAATGTGATGAGTGGACTCTTGCTAGGAATTATGTTCGCACGACCGGTGGCAAGCTTTATAACCAGCATCTGGGGATGGCAAGCTGTATTTATTTTGTCAGCAATTGTTGTGACGCTGTTGACGGTTCTACTCTCTCGAGCTCTTCCGAAGCGCAAGCCTTCGCCTACGGTATCTTACAGTAAATTAATTTTCTCGCTAGGCACTCTTTTAAAACAAACGCCTGCATTGCGCCGCCGCGCCCTATATCAAGCCTGTCTATTTGGAGCCTTCAGCCTATTTTGGACTGTTGTTCCTCTACGATTGGCGGATGATTTCGGAATGTCTCAACAAGGTATTGCATTGTTTGCTTTAGTAGGCGTAGGCGGCGCAGTAGCTGCTCCGATTGCCGGGAGATTGGCTGATAAAGGCTGGAGCAAAGTATTAACCGGGCTAGCTATGATCATTGCAGCCTTGTCTTTTTTGCTCATCTATCTTTTTCAAAGTCATTCGACCGTTGCGCTCGTACTTCTCTTTATTTCAGCGATTACACTAGATATGGCTGTATCGGGAAATCTTGTACTTGGACAGCGTGTGATTTACTCCTTGGGAAGTGAAGCGAGAGGGCGCCTGAACGGACTTTTCATGTCTATTTTTTTCATAGGCGGAGCGATTGGATCATCATTAGGCGGTTGGTCTTATGCGTTAGGCGGTTGGAATTTCAGTTCTCTCATTGGAGTCGCCTTGCCTGTGTTAGCTTTGTTGTACTTTTTCACTGAGAAAGAAACGAGTGGAGACGTACAAAAGAAACCTTCGGCAGAATAACCATACAACAAGAACGTTAACCCCTGTTCGTCTAAGTAGTTATAGATACACATGACGAATAGGGGATGTTGTGATGAACTTACATAAACGCCCACTTGAAATACCTGCGAATTTGATCTATAATGCTGTAGCATATAGTGATATTCAAGGCATTGACCAAAGACATGATTTCCTTGAAGGGCCGTTCAGAGAGAAAAGACCAGGCTGAGAGCTTTTCCGGCAACCGCATGTGAAGTTACCCCTTTGTAGCCGTGACGTTGAACATGTAGCTGTGCAATGTGGCAGTGACATCAGTAAGCGCCTACCGATTTATCCCCGTTAACGGATACCAATGGAGGGCCACGCATGTCGTGCAAAAGCATGTTTTAATGAACATGAATGTACGCACAAGAGCGGGCCGAACTAGGGTGGAACCACGAGCTGAACGCACTCGTCCCTTGAGGGAGTGAGAGGCGTTTTTTTGCGTTCAATTTTGATATAGCACACAATTTGAATGGAGGCTTTAATCGTGAGTATTCAAGTGAAATTGCCAGATGGAGCCGTACGCGAGTACGAGCAGGGCGTAACCATCGCCGACGTGGCGGGTTCAATCAGCTCCGGACTGAAAAAGAACGCAGTAGCAGGTAAAGTGAATGGGAAGGCTGTGGATCTGAATACCGTTCTGGATCAGGACAGCGACCTTGAAATTATTACGCTGGACGGTGCGGACGGTCTGGAAATTTATCGTCACAGTACAGCGCATTTGCTGGCACAGGCTCTCAAACGCATTTACGGTGAGAAAAACGTGAAGCTGGGTATTGGTCCGGTCATTGACAGCGGCTTCTACTATGACATTGATATCGAAAACCCATTGTCCGTTGACGACCTGGCAAAGATCGAGAAGGAAATGACGAAAATCGCACAGGAAAATCTGCCGATTACACGTCGTGTGGTCAGCCGTGAGGAAGCAACTCGTATTTTTGGAGAGATGGAAGATCCATTGAAGCTGGAACTGATTCGTGATTTGCCGGAGGATGCGGAAATTACGATCTATGATCAAGGCGAATTTTTTGACCTGTGTCGTGGTCCGCATTTGCCATCTACTGGCCGCATCAAAGCTTTTAAACTGCTGAGCGTAGCGGGTGCATACTGGAGAGGCGATTCCAACAACAAGATGCTGCAACGTATCTACGGAACAGCATTCCCGAAAAAAGCGCAACTGGATGAGCACCTGCACTTGCTGGAGGAAGCGAAAAAACGCGACCATCGCAAGCTGGGTAAAGAGCTGGAACTGTTCATGTTCTCCGAAGAAGCACCGGGCATGCCGTTCTACCTGCCTAAAGGTATGGTTGTCCGTACTGCGTTGGAAGATTACTCCCGTGACATTCAACGTCTGCATGGCTATGAGGAAGTACGTACACCGCTGATGATGAACAACCGTCTGTGGGAGCAATCGGGACACTATGAGCATTACAAGGAAAACATGTACTTCTCCGAAGTAGATGAAACTACATTTGCTCTGAAACCGATGAACTGCCCAGGGCATATGCTTGTGTTTAAAAATGAGCTTCATTCTTACCGCGATCTGCCGATTCGTATATCCGAATTTGGACAAGTGCATCGCCATGAGCTGTCCGGTGCGTTGAACGGTATGATGCGTGTTCGTACATTCTGTCAGGATGATGCGCATATTTTCGTCACACCAGGTCAGATTGAACAAGAGATTACGGACGTAATTAAGCTGATTAACGAAATGTATAGTGTGTTTGGCTTTGACTTCACAGTGGAGTTGTCCACACGTCCAGATGACTTTATGGGCGAGCCAGCGCTGTGGGATCAAGCGGAACAAGCTCTGCAAAACGTGCTGGATCACCTGGGCATCAACTACCGTATTAATGCGGGAGATGGGGCATTTTATGGTCCGAAAATTGACTTCCACATTCTCGATGCGCTCAAACGCAGCTGGCAATGCGGAACGATCCAATTGGACTTCCAAATGCCTGAGAAATTCGACCTCACTTATGTGGGCGAGGACAACCAAAAGCACCGTCCAGTCGTTATTCACCGTGCCATCTACGGTTCGATTGACCGCTTCATGGGCATCCTGACTGAGCATTTTACAGGTGCATTCCCATTGTGGTTGGCTCCTGTTCATGCGAAGCTGTTGCCTGTATCCGAGAACTATATCGAGACTGCCAATGAGGTGCAGGAAGCGTTGCTGAAAGCGGGTCTGCGCGTCGAAGTGGACACTCGCAATGAGAAGCTTGGTTATAAAATCCGTGAAGCGCAATTGGAGAAAGTTCCATACATGTTCGTTATCGGGGAAAATGAAAAAACAACCGGTACTGTAGCGGTGCGCAAACGGGGCGAAGGCGATCTGGGATCACTCAGCATTGCGGACATCGTTGAGAAAATCAGCACAGAGATTCGCGAGAAGCAATAATATTCGATTACAAGAATGTGCAAAAGAGCCATCAAAACCATGATCAAAGTGGTTTTGGTGGCTCTTTATTTATACCAAACACTTAAGTTTCCAGGGGGAGACTAAACCAAAGTTTTTGCAGCTCAACTGAATGCCTAAGTTATCCTGTACACGAATACCTAGCAGGTTTGCGGCCGGGAAGCGGCGTGATCCGTGGGGAGGGAGAGTGTCTTCGAAGACGCCTCCGTAGATCGTTTCGCCGAGGATTCCTCCAGATCCTGATCCTCACTGAGTGATAAAATTTCGCCGCGAAGCTTCAGCATTTTCTGATCCAGCTCATAGGTTGCACGTGCAGCTTCGGTCAATCCATTAACGACATGCTCAGGCACTTTCTTATCGAACTTATAATACAAAATATGCTCCATACTGGCCCAGAAATCCATAGCCAATGTGCGCAGCTGAATTTCAACCTTGATCCAGCGTGTGCCCTCAAACAGGATCAGCGGAATTTCCACAATGACATGTAGGCTCTGATAGCCGTTGGGCTTAGGATGGGCTATATAGTCCTTGACCTCCAGAATACGAATGTCTTCCCGTGTGTGAAGATGGTCCATCAGACGATAAATATCTTTGACAAAGGCGCATACCACGCGCATTCCCGCGATATCATGAATTTCACGCAATATATTGTCCAAGGTGACTTCATGCCCTTTGCGCCGGACCTTTTCCACGATGCTGTGGGGCTCTTTGATCCGGGTTTTAATATGCTCAATCGGGCTAAAACCGTCTAATAGCTTCCATTCCGTCTGGATCAGCTTAATTTTGTTCTTTAATTCCTCCAGAGCCAGCTGATAAAGGACGGGAATCTTCCTCCACTCCTCTAATTGCTTGGCGTCAACACTGTTCTGATCCAGCTGCAGCTGAAATTCCTGTAAGGGCAATGGGACAGCATTCAAGTGCTTCCAATTCGGTTCATTCACAGGGCATTCTCCTCAATGAGGCTTACGATGTCCTCGATCTATTTCGTCAATATACATTACCGTATATATTGTACACTATGTCAAAACCTACAGGCAAAGGAGAGACGGTCAAAGAAAGGGGAAATAGGAGAAGAATTATTGTGGTAAAACCTAGTAATCCGATGTATAATTGCAAAAATGCTGATTTGACGCATTTAATTTTTTTAAAAATAGTACAAATGTAGAGTAGCCGTCATTAGAATAAATATATAAATTACAGAAAAGAGGGTAAGAAAAATGGCAAAAGTAGAAAGTTTTCAATTAGATCACACGATTGTAAAGGCACCTTATGTAAGAGCAGCCGGAGTAGAGCATGACGAAAAAGGAAGCACGGTACAAAAGTATGACTTGAGATTTTTGCAACCGAATGAAGACGCACTTCCGACAGCCGCTGTACATACGCTGGAGCACTTATTAGCGACGTATCTTAGAGATGAAATCAAAGGAATTATTGATATTTCTCCTATGGGATGCAGAACGGGGTTCTACTTGATTTTATGGAATGAACATGAGCCTGAGGAAATTGCACTCGTTTTGGAAAAAACCTTGAAAAGAATTCTGGAAACGACAGAGATTCCGGCTGTTACTGCTTTGGAATGCGGGAACTACAAGGACCATTCTCTTTTTTCAGCGCAGGAATATGTGAAGATTGTATTAGAGGCTGGCATTAGCCGCGATCCTTTCGAAAGAGTATTTTAAAATCTATGATTTCGATTGACCTATCTCTTCCGACAGCGGTAGTGACAGGCGGCAAGTCAGGTATAGGCAAGGGGATTGGTAGAGCTTTTCATTAAAAGCGGAGCTAAAGTGATTTCTGCTGATATCTCTTATGAAGAGCCATATAGAGTAGTCAATCCACAGTGGGTTGAAACGCAATTGGATATATCCAAGCCGGATGATATCGAAAGATGGTGCAATGTACTATTCAGCGAAGCGGGAGTTCCTGATATATTGGTGAACTGCGCTGGCACTTCTACGATGGATTATGTCATTGACTCCGAATTAGCCGACTGGGAAAAAGTATTTTCGATCAATTCAACCGGATTGTATGTAGCGTCCAAACGTTTTGCCAAAGAAATGGTGGATGCACATAAACCAGGGCGAATTATACAGATTGCCTCGCAGGCTGGAAAAAATGGTTATCGGGCCATGGGTGGATATTGTGCCTCCAAACATGCGGTTCTTGGCTTGACCAAGGTGATGGCCATTGAGCTTGCTGCGCATAACATTTTGGTCAACGCCGTATGTCCCGGTATTGTAGAAACACCGATGAAACATCGTGAACGGATTGAAGGGGGCATCATTCGCGGAATGACTGCTCAAGAAATATACGAGGAAGATTGTTCGCAGGAACCTTTGGGGAGAACGGCCGAGGTGGAGGATATCGCCAATGTGGTATTGTTCCTGGCAAGTCCGCTCTCCGCATATATGACAGGACAAGCGATTAATGTTACAGGCGGAATGACGATGCACTAGCATACTAGCATGATCTGGGGGGGAATATAAGTGAAGAAATCATTCGCTGTACTATTAGGAATTAGTTTATTATTGGTAGCCGCAGGATGCGGTAATAAAAGTACTGAAAGTAACGGCTCCAGCTCCGCTTCCGGTTCGGAAACGCAAAAAGTAGTTATCGGCTCCATGGGCTCTGACGCCCAGATATGGAGACATATTGCCGATTCTCAGGCAGCCAAGGATGCCAAGCTGGACATCCAGGTGAAAGAAATTAACGGTGGAATCGAAACGAACAATGCGACCAGGGATGCGATGTGGACGTGAATGCATTCCAATCGTGGGCGTATCTGGTGAGCTACAACAAAGAGAGCAAAGCCGATTTGAAGGCTATAGCCACAACCTATCTGGAGCCTATCGGAATCTATTCACAAAAATTTAAAAGCATTGGTGAAGTGACCGACGGGGCTGTGGTGGCTTTGGCAGATAACCCGGCCAATACAGCAAGAGGCTTGAAGCTGTTGGAAGCATCTGGTCTAATTAAACTTAAAGCTGACTTTGATAATGCCCTGGGTACAGTCAATGATATTACCAGCAATCCCAAACACCTGAAATTTGAATTGATCGACGATAAAACAGGACCACGTGTCATTCAAGATGTGGGCTTGGTATTGATCGGGAATACGATTGCTTTAGAGGGTGGCCTGAATGTGCTGAAAGATTCCTTGTTCCACGAAGAAATCAGTCAGGCGACCAAGAACAATATTAACATCCTGGTTACTACATCCGATAAGGAAAATGACAAAGGACTGCAAAAATTAGCGGCTCTCTACCATAACGAGGATACTCAAAAATACATTAAAGATGAATTTGGCGGCACCAAAATAGAGGTTAAAGAGCCTGTTTCTTATTTGGAAGGACAAACTACAAAATGAGTAAAAGCATAGTTCAAACCATGGTTATCATGGTTTGAACTATTTTTGTTGTGAAAATAAAGTTGTAGACTGACCGATGGTATTAAGCTAACGGGCAGGTTAGTTTAACTCCAGAAATAAGAAAAGGGAACAAGCGTTCTTTACATATATTATATATGAGTATATAATCAAAACGAAACGGAGATCTGGTGTGCTTGTTAAAGCAATGTAGATTTTTCTTTAGTACAAGCACATTATAAATAGCTCAATTGGAGGAGTCTGTATGCCATATTGTAAAGTCAAGAATGCCAATATATATTACGAAGAAATTGGTAAAGGCAAACCGATTATAATGATTCATGGTTTTACACCAGATCATCGGTTAATGAGTGGGTGTATGGAACCGATATTTGAAGATATCCCCGGTTGGCGTCGTATCTATCTTGACCTGCCTGGAATGGGACAAACAAAGGATTATGATCAAATATGTAATTCAGATGATATGCTGGAAGCAGTTATAAATTTTATTGAAACTCTTGTCCCAAACCAAGATTATCTCATAGCAGGCGAATCATACGGTGGATATATTACAAGAGGAATAATTAATAGACATAAAGATCGTATTGGTGGAGCTGCACTGATTTGTCCATTAATTATTCCTGAACACAAAAGAAGAATACTTCCTGAGCATTTTGTTGTTCATTGTGATCGCGAGTTTATGGACACCTTAAGTGAAGAGCAAATAAGTGATTTTAGCGCAAATCAGGTCGTTCTCAATGAATATAATTGGAAAAGGTATTCTGAAGAGATAGTGGCAGGTTGTAAGATCGCTGACTACGATTTTCTTAGCAAGATTCAAAGCAACTATGCATTTTCCACCAATATAGATGAATTAGTTTTCGATAAACCAACAGTATTTACTCTTGGGCGACAAGATGCAGTCGTTGGTTACATAGATGCTTTCAGAATTTTAGACAATTATCCTAGAGCAACCTTTGCTGTTCTAGATCGAGCAGGCCATAATCTTCAGATTGAACAGGCTCTATTATTTGAGTCACTTATGCGTGAGTGGCTTGAAAGAGTAACAGAGTTTGGATTTTAGTTGTATATTAATCCATTGAACTAACGGGTACGATAGTTCAACTTCACTTGCTGCTATGACGAGAACCGGATTCCCCTGTAAGGGTCCGGTTTTTTTCTGCAACGCATTGCTTAGCGTACGATTTTTTCCGTTTCGTGAGGTGACCCCTATATCGTGAGTACCATCGGGAATTCTCCAGCTACACGATATTTTTCATTCGCGCCATTTCTATTGCTTCTTCACGGTTGTTGACGCCGAGTTTCGAGTAGAGAATCGAGCAGTAATTGCGGATCGTTCCCTCCGATAAAAATAGCTTGGCGGCGATCGATTTGTAGCGCAGTCCGCTCGACAGATGCTCCAGAATCTCCATCTCGCGTTTCGTAAGCCCGTACGGGTAGTTTCCCTGACTTGAACCGATTCTCTCCAACTGCTCACGTTGACGCTTCATCTCTTCAAAAACTCGCGTAGCGACCGATTGGTCGATCCAGGTTCCTCCATTATAAATAAGTTTCAAGGCTTCCTTCATCTCCCGCGGATGAATCGACTTCAGCATGTAGCCTTCTGCCCCGCGCTCCAATGCAGTTGCTGCCTGCAAGGAATCCTTAAACGTTGTCATGAATACAACCTTCATATCAGGCCATCGTTGTTTCATCTCAACTAAAGCTTCAATCCCGCCCATTCCCTGCATACGAATATCCATTAGCACAATATCTGGTTGGGAGCGATCACAATGTTCTAATGCTTCGCGCCCGTCCCTGGCTGTACCAACGACGTTAAAATCAGCATGTTGATCCAAAATTTGCTTCAAGCTGTCGGTAATGATCACCTGGTCATCAACGATCAGCAGGCGAATCGCATCATGTACAGGCTCTGTCTGCAACGGAATATTACATATGACGAAAGTTCCTTGTCCTGACTCGGAATGCACGGACACCGTGCCGTGAAATAGTTCAAGTCGTTCCTTCATTCCATTGAGCCCAAATCCAAATTGGATTTCTTCCATTCCGATGCCGTTATCTTCGATCTGTAATCGAAGCTGCTGACTATTGAAATGTAACTGAACGGATATTACGCTCGCCTTGCCGTGCCGAACCGCGTTGGTTAGAGACTCTTGAAGGCAACGATATAAACAAATGTTTATTTTTTGCATAACGAGAGTCTCACTGCCGATCACACGGAATTTGACCGTTATACCTGTTGACTTCATAAAATCTTCAGTTAGTTGCCGCAGCGATTCACTTAACGAATGGTTCAACGGAGTATGAGAGAGCTGATGCAGATGCTTTCGGATATCAACCAGACTGTGTTGGGCGATTCCGACAAGCGAATCGATCCTCTCTATTTGCGCATCTGGTACGGACGATCGCAGTGATTGGACGCCGACGATGAGCGAGGTAAGCGTATGGCCAATCGTGTCATTCAGCTCATGTGACAGCCGGCTGCGCTCCTCCATCAGCGTAAGTTCCTCAATCCGCTTAATATGCTGCTCCAGCAACAGCTTTTGCTCTTGAATAATTCGGGCTTGCTTATGGGACTGAATTAAAATATTAAACGCGAAGCCGATGGCAAAACCAAGGCTGCAGCTAACGATAAACTCATACGGGAGACGATCAGCAATCCAACCGTTCAATACCGGGAATACGATTCCGCTAAGGATACCTGTCCACACATAGGTTCTTCGACTGCTCGTCAAGCCGATGGTTATCACGAGTAAAACAAAAGACCAAAGCAATCCCGGGGCTGCGTAGGCTAAATAAAGATAAAAAAAGCCCGTTACCGTGACTTCGATTGTGAGATACCAGTCTTCTTTCCTATAGAGGATGATTAATGGAACGAGATAAACGACGAAAGCGAGAGAAAGTACAACCCAAAGCGACACAACGGTCAATGACGGATCGACAAAACCAGCGCTTGCGATAATGACCAGCCAAAGCGTTCGTATGGCCACAAGTATCCAATCATACCAGAACCTTTTTTTCATTATCGAGAACACGAATTACGCACACCTTCTTATATTTTTTTGCAAACCAATTTCCGAATGATTCAGACCTATCATGCAATATAACTTCCCGATCCGTCAAGCGAAAGAGGGTGGGGTAACAGCGGTTAGAAACGTAGCTTAGCAAGCACGTCATATAAGACAGTTGACAGTTTGTCATGCGGTATATGTGACAGGTCCAAGTACGATGTCATCAAAGCTTGGCGGTTTTATCACTGTTCGATTTAACAATATCGGAGGTAAGGTGAGGGGGTAAAGCAGAACAACATTCTAAAATAATAGGAGCGATTGCGTTATAAAATCATTCACCATTCAAAAAGGAGTGGCACTTACTTTAATAGCTATATTGGCGGGTACACTGGCTTATGGAACTGTCCACGCAGAGGGTCAGACGGCAAGAAATCGCCCCTTACGAAACATCGAAGATCAGAATTAGTATATGGCAGATTTTCAATACCATTCCGACCTATTTGCTACTCTGATACTTACCTTACCAAAGTTTGAGTGTTTCCTTAAACTGTTAAACAAAAAGGGGGATGGGGGATATTTGGATACTGACAGTAAAAGAATACTGTCGGCTTCCTTATGGAAGCGTATAGGCTACCGGCTTTATCGATATGTGTTGCTGACCGATACCGGCACATAGTTCACAACGCTGATCAAAAAGTTTACCGCCGCTCCTTATACCATGCCTCTCTGGCAATAGACGCAGAACTGAACGAATTGTTTAGCTTCGGCCGTAAGAGGGCGACGAATCCTTAGGTTGCAGGGTTTGTTGAAGAAGATGTCTATGAGGGGACTTTCCGTCATTTTCCCGGCACGTGCTGCACACTGCTTCAATTGAAGGTTTCCGATCAGCATCGTACCGATGTGATTCGGATCATCCGGACTTTTCAGAAGGAGAAGCCATCCTATCAGTATTACCTGATTTGATTGTTAGTAGTACAAATGAATCTCAACTAGCATGTAACGAAATTATTTTTGGTCGCACTTATATATCAAATTAAACTTGAGCGATCAGCGATGTGCATCAAATTGGGTGACGGCCCCCCCAACCCCAAACGAAATTAACCTTTTCTTAAGAATTTCTTTACGTTTAATTATGCTTTGTTTTTCATACTTAATCATAGACAGTAGGCAACCGGATGTATCCGGCCCCGCCTCAAGACGGGCCACCAACCAGTACCTCAGCCCGTATGCTCTTTTGGTTAAATCCTCTATCATAAAGTTAACAGAAATAAGGAATTCACATAGAAATATTATTTCAGTTTGACAATTTCAATGAAATTTGTCGATTAAAATAAGAATGAGGGATGGTTGGATCAATGTTGCTTCGTTTACGCAAATCTTCAATGCAGGCGGTCTGGATGGTGTGGGAAAGAGGGTTCGATTGGATTTCACGCTTTCGCGGCTCGCATACATCGCACTTTGGAATTTGCAAAGTCATGATTAAGAAACACCGAGGGGAGAGCATCGTCTGTGCGGACTCCACCATCATCGATAAAGGCGATCTGGTCGGGGAACTTCATCTCAATAATGAAACGATTCTGATGCTGATCAAATCCGAAGACTCAGACCGCGCGGCGCTCATGACGGCCCGGCTTACACGGAAATCCATGCAGCAGATCAGCGAGGCATTCGCAAGTCAGCCGGAGTTCAGAGAGGTGAAGGCGTTAGTCGGCATTACGCTGCTTCATCGTGGTTTGACACATGGTCTTGGTTTCGAACAACAACCGTTGAAGTCCGATCTGTTCCAACGCATTACAACGGCTTATCTACGATTATTGTTATCCGTCATGCACCCTGAAGGCAAGAAGCGGATTGGCCGCAAGACCGAACAATTGATACCGATGATGCTGATTCACTCCCGCAGCTCGCTGAGGAACCGATTTATGACGATGAAGAGACAGTCCGTTTCAAAGGAGTTATGTCTACCCAAATCAAGCTCCAATTAATTAAAACAAAAGAAACTAAGAGCGTGGTGAGTAAGTTCCTGGAGGGCGGTATGGAGTTGGAACACAGCGATTGGAAACCCATACCACCCGGAGGCAACCTATTTTTCATCATGCTCTGTAACAAAGGCGGGATAGGCATTCATGGATAAAATTATGGAATTTTTACAGAACTTCGGAGCGACGGGACTTTTTATTCACGCTATGCTCGATGCGATTATCTTCCCCATCCCGGCGTTCTTCCTGCAGCTTTCTTTAAGCGCGGTGCAACCGGAGTCGGCTTTATGGCTCGCTACGGTTGGCTTTGCCGGAAGCCTGCTTGGGACACCGATCGGTTATGGGATCGGCAAGGTGTCGGGAAAGCATGTTTTGGGCAGTGTAATGAAGAAAAAATGGCTGGATTCGGCAAGCGACTTATTTGCCCGCCGCGGCGAGGCCGCAATCCTGATCGGATCGTTCACTCCGATCCCGTTTAAAATATTTACGATTTTATCCGGATGCATGAATTATCCGTTATGGAAGCTGCTCAGCTATGCGGCCATTGGCCGGGCGGTGAAGTTTTATGTAGTCGGTTTTCTCTTCTATATATATGGCCGCGCGGCAGAGAATATGGTGAACCAAGTTCTCACGATTATGCTGGTGGGCGTTGGTGTAGCGATTGCGGCAATATGGTTCTTGATACGGAAGCTGTCTGAGTGGAGGAAGATAAGGGATGAACATCAACCGATCGAAAAAACAGGGAACGGAGGCGGAAAGCAGGATGCAGTGGATAAGGCGAATTGATCAAACGATGTTCTTCTGGTGCAACCATCGGCTGAGTAGTCGGGCCCTGGACCGATTGTTCGGATGGATTACCCATTTGGGCGGAGCTTTGTTTACCATCATTTGCGCAGTGTCCTTGGCATGGTTCGCCGAGGGGGAGTTCAGCAGAATCGGGCTGCAAAGCTTGATCGCACTGGTCGTTAGCCATATCGTTGCTGTCCTGATCAAGAGAAAGGTGCGCAGAGACCGGCCTTTCCGCAAGCTGGAGCAGGTAAAGGTAGGCAAATTCCCGTTGAAGGATTATTCCTTCCCATCCGGCCATACAACCGCTATTTTCGCCCTGGTTACACCTTTTATGTTGGCCTCATCGCCGGCAATTATGCTTATCTTGATTGGTCTGGCCTTGTTGGTGGCCATATCCCGGGTTTATTGGGGCTATCACTATCCAATCGATTGTGTGGCTGGTGGGATGGTCGGATTCCTAACGGCAGTGCTGGTTGTTTTGTTCTTGCATAGTTAAATTTCACGAAGGAGGCGATTGTTGATGAATAGCATGAAACGGGAAAAGCTGCTGATTCTGTCCGGCGCGCTCGGGGATGGACATATGCAGGCGGCCAAGGCGATTTTGGAGGCATCGGTGCTGTACAAACTGGGAGTAGAGGTGGTCGACTTTATGCAATGGATCCATCCCCGCATGCATGTGGTTGAACGGTATTGCTTCCTGCAATGGGTGAAGCATTTTCCCTCCTCATACGGATATATGTATCAGAAGACCCGGACGGACAGTACACTTACTTTCTTCCTGAAGCATTTTCTCACGACCAGCCTGCAGCGGCTGCTTAAACTTCTGAATGAGGAACAGCCGACGTTGATTGTCAGCACGTTCCCGCTGGCATCAGCCGCCATTTCCTTGCTTAAGGAAAAAGGGATGACGGATCTGCCTGCGGCAACAGTCATTACCGACCATTCCGATCACAGCTATTGGATACATCCGTTTACGGATCTGTATCTGGTTGGCTCCGAAGGCGTGCATGCAGCTCTGCAGAGAAAAGGCGTTGCTGACCACAAAATTGCTGTAACGGGCATCCCTGTTCGCCCATCCTACAGTCAGACCGACAATAAAGACCGGTTGCGCGAGAAGCTGGCCTTGGCTCTTAACGCCTTTGTCGTGCTGGTGATGGGCGGCGGCTGCGGGATTATCGATAAATCCTTCATCGAGCAAATGCAATCTGACTCTTTTCCCCCTAACGTGCAATTTGTCATCGTATGCGGACGCAATGTGAAGCTGCTGAACCGCCTGCATGAAGCGTTGGGAGACAGGGATAACGTCATGCTGACAGGCTTCCTGGAGGGAATCCATGAATGGATGGCGTCCGCAGACGTATTGATTACCAAGCCGGGCGGACTGACGACCTCCGAAGCGCTGGCGCTTCAGCTTCCCATGCTGCTGCTGGAGCCACGGCTGGGGCAGGAAAAGGATAATGCCGATTATTTGATTCAAGCGGGAGTAGCGTATCTATGTCAGATTGACAATTTGCAGGATCAGCTTCAGCGGCTGGTTCAACAGCCTTCCCTATTGGAAGAAATGAGGGAGAAAGCAGGGCTGTGCAGACAGCAGGATTCCGCCAGACATGCGGTCATGCAAATTCTGAGCATGCAGAGAGATACACAGGAAGAAAAATGGGTTTGCTCCTTGCAGCAGTATGCTTAAGCTTAATTTTCACTAAGGGGGATAAAGACGTTGCTTGTTAAATATTTGTTGATTGGGCTCATAGGCTTCATCAGTCTGTATATGCTAATTCCTAGTTTTTTGCCACGAATGATCAGATTTGGAGCCTTTCGTAAGGGAACGACCAAGAACCAGGTAGCGTTCACGTTCGACGATGGGCCGCATCCGAGGTATACACCGGAATTATTGGATTTATTGCAGGATTATCAAGTGAAGGCCACATTCTTCGTGCTTGGCTCGCAGGCGGAACTGCACCCGGATCTGATCAGAAGAATGGATCGTGAAGGTCATCAGATTGGAATCCACAATTACGATCACACCTCCAATTGGCTGATGCTTCCCTGGACGGTGCGGCGTGATCATATGAAACGGACCGCAGATATTATTGAATCCATAATTGGAAAAAGGCCGGATCACTATCGTCCGCCATGGGGGCTCATGAACGCTTTCGATTTCTTTCATCCCAAATCGTACCGCATCGTACTCTGGTCCTTGAAGGCGGGGGACTGGCGCAGTAGAAGCTGCCGCAAGAAGCTGAAGGCAACGCTGCTGAGCGGAATTACGGACGGATCTGTTATTTTGCTGCATGACAGCGGAGATTCGCCGGGAGCGGACCGTCACGCGCCATATTTTATGCTTCGGGCTCTGGAGGAAGTACTGCATCAATTACAGGGACGCAACTTGCAATTCGTTCGTCTAGATGAAATGGCTTGACAAATGAAATGAGGTGACAATAGTGGGACAGGAACCGCAAATTTTAATTTTAACGGCCGATTACGGAGAAGGTCATCATCAGGTGTCCAAGGTGTTGCAGCAAAGCTTGATTCGCAATGGTTATAGCCAGGTGGCGGTTGTCGACTTGTTCCGGGAAGCTTATCCTGTGCTGAACAAAATAATCCGCTTTCTGTACCGGCAAAGCCCGTATGCAGCCAGCCTGGGCATTCCCTATTACGGATGGACCTACCATCTGACCAACCAGCTTCCCATGAAGGGAAAGATCGCAGCCTGGATGAACAGTCTTGGCGGCGACAGGCTCAAGAAAATCATCCTCCAGTACCAGCCGGAAGTCATCATTTATACATTCCCGTTCGGTAGCTTGCCAAGCAGCGAGGCATTATCTGCGATCCGTCCCCGGACTGCTGTTGTCATAACGGACTTTGACGTTCACCGAAGATGGCTGTTCGCCAAGCCGGATCATTATTTTGTCCCTGCCAGCGACGTGAAAGAGGCCATGGTCAGGCAGGGCGTCCCCGAGAGTCGTATTACCGTGACCGGAATTCCGGTCAGGGAGTCATTTTATGATGCGGCAATGATCGGTTCCGGCTCCGTTAAAGAAGCAGATGAGCATGTGATTCTGCTTATGGCTAACGCCTGCGGCACATTGCATTCGCTATCGAGGCTCATCGGGAAGCTGCTGCTCTTGTCAGGCGTCCGCATTCAAGTGATTTGCGGCCGGCAGGAAGGATGGAGACGGAGGCTTGCGGAGAGCTGGGCGGATGATGCAAGAGTGGATGTATTCGGCTTCACCGATCAATTGCATGTTCTGATGAGCAGCGCCTGCTGCGTCATCACGAAAGCGGGAGGCGTTACACTATCCGAGACGATTCAGGCCGGGGTTCCGATTTTCATCCTAAATCCGTTTCTGGGGCAGGAGAAGGAAAATGCCCTGTATTTGCAGCGCAAAGGAGCGGCAGTCGTGGCCTTTACGATTCATGATCTGGTGTTGCAGATACAAGCGATGATCTCCTCTGAGCCGATCAAGCAGTCGATGATGAACGGGCTGCTCGCAGCAAGGCAGAAAACGGCTGCGGACCATATTGTCCGGCATTTGTTTCCTGAGGCAAGTCCCTTAAGAAGGGGTGGAATATGATGAGCGGGAGGAGCGCGTTCAAGCTTTCTACTCTGACGCTGTTCACGGTGCTTTTTTGCACAGAGTTTGTCCGAAGCGCTTTCTTGTTCTCGTTCCTGCCGAACTTTGCCGTCAACGAGTCGGGGCAAACCGTTGCTTTGGTCGGTCTTGCCGTCTCGCTTCATTATACAGCCGATACGCTGATTAAATGTGTGGCTGGATATTTGCTGGACAGGTTTTCGCTGCGCTGGCTGCTGCCCGCCACTTTCGTCCTGATGCTGTCCGGACTAGCCGCCGTGTTCTTTAGTCCGTATGCCTGGGGGCTCGTTGCCGGTTCCGTGATGCTTGGGATGGGGGCGTCGCCTATATGGCTCATTTGTCTGGAGAAAATCCGGCTGACGGAGCGGGCGGCCCAGATTGGGGCGATATACACCGTGTGGCTGGCCTGCATCGGTCTGGGGCCGGTCACAATCAATCTCACCTTCGATTATGGCTTCGAACCTGCCTTCCGGCTGATGGTTGCGCTGCTCGCCGTCGGCTGCATCGCATCGTTCGGGATTAACAGAACAACCCCTTTGCATCTCCAGAACGTCAGCTTTGCCGAACAAGCGGCAGGACTGCGAAGAAGACTCGTTCAGCTGAAATGGCTGCTGCCAGGCATGGTCCTGCAGATGACCGCCGCAGGACTGCTGCTGCCGATACTGCCCGGTTTTGCCGCTGACCATCTCGGTCTGAGCCAGCCGCAATATTCGCTAATGCTCATATTAGGCGGGGCCGGCGCGATGCTGTTTCTTGTCCCGATGGGGAAGCTGGCCGATCGATGGGGGCACAAGCAAATGCTGTTCGCCGGTTTCGTATCGCTTACGGTCGTATTGGCTCTGTTAATCGTATCCATGCCGCCGCCTGCATTAACGATGCTGTTTGCCTTTATGCTGGGATTGTCTTACTCAGCCGTGCTTCCGGCCTGGAATGCGGTGCTGTCGTACCTTGTTCCGGAGGATCAGAAGGGGACCGGGTGGGGAGTACTCTCCGGGATTGAAGGGCTCGGTATTATGATTGGCCCGGTCATCGGGGGATGGATAGCCAGCCAGTATACGAATGCCGCTGCCATTAGCATCAGCGCTGCTTTACTGGCGGTTCTTGCACTTTTTTATTTGATTTTGCCGCAAAACAAGCTTGTCTCGGCTGGCGGGACTTTGCAGCACAAGAGGGAGAATGCTCATGGACCTGATCGGGTTAGTTGAACAATTGTTTCACGAATATGGATACCTGGTCTTGCTCATCGGCTTGCCGCTGGACTTCATCGCGCTCCCCATTCCGCCGGGCAACAGCACCTTGACCTATACCGGTTTCTTAGCCTCTAAAGATGTGCTTCATGGGCTGTCGGCTATTGCGATGGCCCTGACGGGATCGATTATAGGGTCACCATCACGTACGTGATTGGCTACAAGGCAGGTATGCCTGTGATCGAGCGTTACGGCCGCTGGCTCTTCCTCAAGCAGGAGTTGGTCGAGAAGACGCGCCGCTACTATGACAAATACGGGGACCGATTGCTGCTGGTCAGCTTCTTCATTCCTGGAGTCCGGCAGTTTATCGGCTATTTTATCGGCATTATCCGGGTGCCGTACTGCAAAGTGCTCCTATATGCCTATACCGAGGGCGCTCTATGGGTCATTGCATTTTTTTCAATCGGCTATTTCTTCGGGGAGCAGTGGCAATATATGTTCAGCATCATTGAGCAATATTTGAAGTTCTTTTTTATCGGAGTGGCTTTTCTCGCGGGGGTGTGGTTGCTGGTTCAAGTTCGAAGCTCGAGGGGGAGTCGCAGTAAAGGGAACGTAAGGAGCGGAGGGAAGTGAATCACGGCGATATGATGATGCGGAAGAAGCTACCGGACGGCAAAACCGTGTTGGAGAAGTCGGACTTGGCCGCCCATCTTCTCCTGCCGAATGGGGACGCAGCAGTTCAATTCAGCGCAACGATCGTCACAACATAGTCCAGCCAGATGCAATTAGCTAAAGTCGAAGTAATTATAAGGGGGTGTCCCAAGCAGCCATTTAAGGCTGTTGGTACACCCTCCTTTTTTTATGCAAAATAATGCCCTTCTTCGAGATCGGCGATCAGTCCGGGCTGCATCGGTTTCCAGCCCAGAAGCTCCCGTGTTGCCAGACTCGCCTGCGCAGTGTTGAACACGCCTGCGATGTCGAATGCCGCAATGGGGCCTAGAAAGCCGAAATGGGCAGCAGCTTCTTCAGGTGTGGTGCTGACCGTCGGCACGTTCAATTGCCGCCCGATGACCTCGGCGATCTCGAAGAACGGAATGCCTACATCGCCGACGCCAAGCATCCGTGAGCCCGCCGGGGCGGATTCCAGCGCCAGTCGGTACAGAACCGCCGGCCAGCGGTTCGTTCCGTCGCCGATGTAGGCGGCGAAGCCCTTCTCCCGGGCGATGTTGATCATCATCGGTACAAAGGCCCTATCGCCTTCGCCGTGCACGGACGGTGAAAGCGTGACGATGAATGCCCGAATACCCCGCTCTGCCATTGCAAGCACTGCATGGTCCACGGTATGTCCATTTTTGTGAAGGTGACCCGTGGTAATGAACGGCTTCCCGGAGCCTATACTTTTCTGGATTTGCGGTCGGGAGCTTCTTTCTTGGGATAGGCTGAGCTATGTTCTCAGTGGGTGTAAACTCACTGCCCAATATTAGCCAAAAGAAAAGTAAGGCACCTAAGAACACGTCCGAAGCTCCTGGAAGTATCAGCTCAAGCAGGTTTATCGTAACGAAAAGCTGTGGTTTTTCAGCATTTTTTACTTCATCACCTTCGGCTCTTTCGTTGCTTTTACAATCTATATTCCTAGTTTTCTGGTCGGCTATTTTAAATAAAGCAAGGTGGATGCATGAATTGACTTGGAAGCCGAAGCATGGAGCTTCAAAATACAAAAACTGAACGAGTAGCTTCTAATATACGGCGTCAGCAATAGCCAAAGAAGAGCGCAAAAAATCAAAAGTACGGTAAGAAAAGAAAACTGTAAAGAAACATTCTCCGACTGCAATCAAAAAAGAAAGTACACTGAAGCAGGGGGAGTTGAGAAACAAAAGCGTTACGAATGCTATCAAAAAAATGTATGGCCGGGTTGGAGAATTTCGGCACCTCCGGGGAAAATCAAAAAGTACAACATCAATGATATTTCAGAAAATTAGGTTGATGACAAGAAGCAATGAATTTGGAGATTGCTGCTAAATGAATTGCTGGAATTTCCAGTGAAGTCTTCTTGTTTAATTGTCGTGGTAGTTTAGTTTATCCATTGCTAACTAAGTTGTATGAGCTCTATCAAATAACATAGTTAGAACAACAACTCATTCTGGGCATGTTTTTTTGCCTATCGGTAAAGGTTGTTGTCCTAACACCTTTTGTACTAGAGATCCCTATCTTAGCAAGCACGTCATATAAGACAGTTGACAGTTTGTCATGCGGTATATGTGACAGGTCCAAGTACGATGTCATCAAAAGCTTGGCGGTTTTATCACTGTTCGATTTAACAATATCGGAGGTAAAGTGAGGGGGTAAAGCAGCACAACATTCTAAAATAATAGGAGCGATTGCGTTATGAAATCATTCACCATTCAAAAAGGAGTTGCACTTACTTTAACAGCTATATTGGCGGGTACACTGATATTCCCTGCTTATGGAACTGTCCACGCAGCGGGTCAGACGGCAACCTATCAAGCAATCGATAAAGCTGCCAATACCGACAATATTCCAGGCGTTGTCGTTACCGTGAAGAAAGGAGATGCGAGTTGGTCATATGCTTCCGGTGAAGGGAATATCGAAAGAAACCATAAGGTGGACGCCGACTCCTCTTTCCGGATCGGAAGTACAACGAAGACGTTTGTCGCTACGGTTGCCTTGCAGCTTGCTGGCGAGAAGAAGCTGTCCCTTGATGATACGGTGGAGAAATGGCTGCCGGGGCTCATACAGGGCAATGGGCACGACGGCAATAAAATTAAGATTCGTCAATTGCTAAATCAAACAAGCGGACTTCCAGACTACTTGACTCCAGAACTCAAGACTAAATTACTCACAAATCCTGGCGAAAATTATACAGCTGAGCAGTTAATCGCCCGCGGCTTGGAGTTAAAGCCGGTAACAGGGTGGGCATACTCGAACACGAATTACGCGATTATTGGCCTCATTATCAAGAAAGTCACCGGGGAAACATATGCGGAGCAGATTAAGAAACGAATTATTGAACCGCTTCAACTTAAAGAAACGTTCCTCCCCGGTAACTCGATGGATATTCCGAAAAAAAATGCCCGCGGCTACTTCGACATGGGAAATAAATTATTAGATATTACTGTGATGAACCCATCGTGGGCTAACGCCGGCGGAGACATGATCTCGACAGGGGAAGACATGACGACGTTTTTTCGCGCCTTATTGGGTGGAAAACTGTTGATACCGGAGATGCAGAAAGAGATGGTGACCAGCACAGCCGACTCCCCATATGGAAAGTATGGACTTGGCATACACCAAACAAAGCTACCGGACGGCACCATCGTATGGGGACATGGAGGAGGTATTCCTGGATTCACCAACTTCGCAGGCGGAACGGAGGACGGTCAACATGTCATCTCGATAAATATCAATGTACTGGGAGATGCGGTTAAACATATCGACAATATTTTAGCGTCGGAATTCGCAAAAGAAACCAAAAAAGAACTCAACGAGAAAGAAAAGAAAAGCAAGCATCGGGAAGAAGTCAAACGCGTCATGGATCAAGTAGTTACCAACAAAAGAGTTCCAAGTGTCGTAGCAGGCGGGCTACAGGATGGGGAACGTTGGTCCTACGCTACGGGTACTGCCAGTTTCGAAGTGCCACGCCCGGTGGAGCCGGATTTTTCATTCCGTATTGGAAGCATCACGAAGACATTCACTGCTACCGTTGTATTGCAGTTGGCTGAGGAGAAACAATTGAACCTGGATGATTCGGTCGAAAAATGGCTACCGGGGGTCATAAAGGGTAACGGGTATGACGCCAACAAAATTACGATTCGTCAGTTATTGAACCATACAAGTGGGCTTGCGAGCTATACTGATAATAATTTTCGAGATATTACCTTGCCTCAAAATCCATACCGTTACTATTCCACCGATGAGCTTATCAGCTTGGGACTTTCAAAGCCGCCTGTATTTGCGCCAGGGAAGGGCTGGAACTATTCCAACATGAATACTATACTAGCCGGTCAAATTATTCAGAAGGTAACAGGAGATACGTATGCGGAGCAGATCAGGAAACGGTTCATCGAACCGCTCGGGATGACAGGGACATTTGTAATGGAAAATAGTCACGATATTCCGGGTAAGCATGCCACAGGATATAATATGGACAGATCGGGTCATTTGTATGATTTAACAGAAATGAATCAATCATTTGCAAATGCAGCCGGAGATATGGTCTCAACAACCAAAGATTTGACCACCTTCTTCAGTGCGCTGTTGGGCGGAAAGCTTCTAAATCAAGAGATGATGGACCAGATGCTCACAACAGTAGATTCACCTTTAGGTAAGGTCGGACTAGGGATTTATGAAGTAAAAACAGCGGACGGGCAATCCTACTGGGGGCATGCCGGCGGTACTTTCGGATTTGAATCGAGAGCCGGCGGATCTCTAGGCGGGCAGCATATTTTGGTAACGTGCATCAACTCGGTAGCCCCGGAAGTGGCGCCGGCTCACAATAAAATAATCGATAAGGAGTTTGGCCGTTAAGTTTAAAGCCGACATCGCGTCCTTTATTTGAGGGCGGATGTCGGTTTCTGCTGTGATTAACCGTCGTTTCATGCAATCGAGGCACATATGTCCGCATTCAGAGTAAAACGACATCAAAATAGATAAGATGCACGAGGGGCATAACGACGGCGTATTTTATATTCGGTCGGTCGAGCTCTACTATCGACTTCTTTACCACTCCCGCCAACAGATTGTTTACCGCCGAAATGGGTAAAATAGGTTAGACGCAAATTCGATATAGAGAATAAGAAGATATATGAATTTTTAGAAATACATAGTAGGTATAGACAACGTAATATTACTAACCTACACATTGCACCAGCCTACAATTTCTATTTAAAAAAGACTTCAAGGAAAATCAAACATTAAGACTGTTGTACAAAAATATCAGAATTTCGTTAATGTTATTCCGCTAACGGGAAACGATAGTTCAAAAAAACAGCGGCAGTCTATGACTTTATTTTTTAGTCAATGGCTGCTGCTGTTTCTTTTTTGGAAGTCGGTCTGGAGGTTTCCTGGAAGGTCCGGATTCTTTGATCTTTGAGCGGATGGATCGTCCTGTTGTCTCATGTTTTCGACATTAGGGATGTAACTTATTGAGTTGCTACTGTCTTTCGTTATTTGTTGGTCTCAGCAAACGGTTCTCTCAATCTGATCACGAACCCGCTGAAAAACTACCCATTTCTCTTCGTCTGTTAAATCAAATTACTGAACGGGAACTGGCTCTCTGACCAATTGATACATATTTCCTAAAGTTGTTAAAGTCATACTAGGAGCGGCCTCTAGAGGGTAATAGCCTTTTTTGACCATCCATTGCCACACTTCATAAGCATGGCGTGAACTCATTCGAAACACATCTTCTAAAAAAATCCTTATATCGGGATTGCTCATTTCCATCGCGGACCACGCATATTCCCTGCCTGCTCTTTTTAAAGTTAGCAGGTATGCTGTAGCCATCTCTCGATCATCAAATTGCTGTACAGAAGTTCGAGGGGTTACTGGAATTGGACTGGCTTGGGATTGAGTAAATGATTGAAGTATTGGTTGCAGATCGGGAACCGGGAACTCGGAAGAGGCCCCTTCTGCTTTACTTAAATACTCCACTTTCATGTTGTAATCCTTAATATGAAGCGGAAAATGTTTGTGTAATATGGATTTCAACTCAGCATCCTGAACTTGGTTCATAAAGCAAGCCATATTGGTTATCGAATTTACACAACTTAATGCCAATTCATGTAGATCTTGCGCTTCACGTACGGTTAATTGCATTTTGCCTTTCCTCCTTTGAATTGGTTACCTAGATAGGATTTACGGCAAATTCTTATTTATTCAGTTTACATTAAGAGGAGAACTCTACTTTACTGGACATATACTAATAAACATTATTTAGGTGATCAATTTCAATAATCTTTACTTCCATTCAGTCCATGGATAAAGGGAGGGAAGGCATAGGTAAATTTTTGTCACGCAAAAAATGCACAAATCTGCCTACATAATGGGTTATTGACACAAATGTCCCCACATATATATAGGGCAAAAAATCGGATGACAAGAACAAAGTTTTAACCACATTTATATTTTCAAACAATATATATTGACGTAAAAACAGAATTATATATAATACTAATGAGTGATCACTCACTTTATTGTGAGTATTTACTTAATTTTGTTTGGAGCGGGGAAACTTATGGAACAATTAACCTTGGAAGCTTCACCACAGGCCTCCTGTGTCCGTATTAATCACGTCGACCGTTTTTTTAGTAAGAAGCAGGTGCTTTTTAACATTAATCTGGACATTCCTTATTCCCAGATCTTCGGTATACTCGGCCCTTCCGGCTCCGGCAAAACGACACTGGTCAAAATGATTGCTGGCGTGGATGAGGCTACAAACGGCGAAGTGTATGTGCTTGACAAGAAGATGCCCCTACTGTCCATGCTGAAGAAGATTGGCTATATGGCGCAGGCTGATGCTCTGTATGGGGAGCTTACGGCAGCGGAGAATCTAAATTTTTTTGCTTCCATGTTTAAAATGCCGCGCGCCAAAAAACAGCAGCGTATCAAGGAAGTGTTGGAGTTGGTCGATTTGACGGCTTTTATAACCCGGCAGGTCAAACACTACTCTGGCGGCATGAAGCGCCGCCTGTCCCTTGCGATTGCACTGCTTCATGAACCGCCTATCCTGATCCTGGATGAGCCTACGGTGGGCATTGATCCAGTGCTCAGGATGTCGATTTGGGAGGAGCTTGGGAAGCTTCGCGACAACGGAACAACCATCATCGTGACAACCCACGTCATGGATGAACTGGAACGATGTGACAAGCTTGGCATGATCCGCGATGGTAAGCTGATCGCGTCAGGTTCGCCGTGTGATCTGAAGGCCGCGGCTTCCTCATCGACGATCGAAGGAGCCTTTCTGTATTTTATAGGTGAACGGCGATGAGAACTTTTTCCATTACCTTACGCATATTACAGCAGCTGCGACATGACCCCCGCACTGTAATAATGATGATTTTTGTGCCGATGCTGGTATTGACGCTGCTTTCCTTCATTTTCAACGGATCGGATTATAATCCAAAGATCGGGGCTGTCCATGTGCCGTCCAATTTTATATATAAATTGGAAAATCAGGACGCGAAAGTGTTCCGGTACAGCGAATACGAGGCACATGAAGCCCTCCGAGCTTCCGAGGTGGATGCCGTCATTACGCTAAAGCGGGGTATTCCGCAAATCGAGCTGGAGGGCAGCGATCCGAATAAAAATCAGGCCGTGCTGGCGGTGATCCAGAAGGCAAGTCAGGGTCCCACCCCGACGGTCCATCCCGATGTCACGTATGTATACGGCTATGAGGAAATGTCGTCGTTTGATAACTTCGGTTCCATCCTGATCGGAATGTTTGTTTTTCTGTTCGTGTTCCTGATTTCCAGCGTGGCTTTCCTCGGCGAGCGGACTTCCGGTACTTTGGAGCGGCTTCTAACGACACCAGTGTACCGGTGGGAAATCGTGCTCGGCTATCTGCTGGGCTTCGGCTTCTTTACAGTGATTCAATCCGCGCTGGTGGCCTGGTTTGCGATTAATATTCTTGACGTAATGATGATCGGTTCCTACGGGTTGGTGTTGCTGGTTACTATTCTGACCGCGATGGCTGCTCTTTCAATGGGCATTTCGTTGTCGACCTTGGCCAATAACGAGCTGCAGGTCATTCAGCTGATCCAGGTCACGCTGGTACCGCAGGTCTTTTTCTCCGGGCTGTTCGATATTACGGCGATGCCGGTATGGCTGCAGGCGCTGAGCCGCATCATGCCGCTATCCTATGCGGTGGATGCACTGAAGACGATTATGATCCGCGGCAAAGGATTTTCAGACATTGCTGGAGATGTAGGGGTTCTACTTGGCTTATGTCTGGTTCTGTTTGTGGTGAATACCTTCGCTTTAAAAAAATACCGTAAAATCTAGCAGCTCGATACGGGCTAATCAAGCATGTATATCTTTTCTGAGGTGATCACATGAAAAAGCTACAGGCATGGGGAACAGTGTTTGCGCTGCTGCTGATGACGGGGTGCTCGGGCAGCCCTGGCTCTCTTTTTGGCGGAGATTCGGACACTTTAACGTTGGAAGGCGAGATTGAAAATACAATTATAACGGCTACGAGCACAGTATCCGGCCAAATTATCGAGATGAAAAAGGGTTTGGGCGAGACGGTTGTAAAGGGTGATGTTATTGCCGTTATTGAGCATGAAAGTCAGCAGCACTCTGTAGAGCAGCTTCAGGCCTTGGTGAATCTTAAACAGGCTGCTTTGGAGGAACTGAAGGCGGGGGCGCGCCCGCAGGAAATTGACCAAGCTGAAGCCCAAGTTAATGCCGCTAGGGCCAAATTGGAGGAGCTGCAGGTCGGTTCCCGGCCCGAAGAACTGGAGCAGGCGGAAGCAAAGGTGCGGGCAGCCAAAGCCCAATACGATTTGGTCGCAGCAGGAAATCGGACCGAGCAGATAGCGCAGGCCCGCAATAATATATCCGTCGCCAGCGAAGCAGTAGACACGCAGCAGATGCTGTATGATCAAAGCAAAAAAGACTATGGAATTACACTGACCTTACACAATCAGGGAGTTGTTTCGCGGAGTGAGCTGGATGCTGCCAAAAATAAACTGGACATGGCCGAGCATCAGCTTGCTACGTCCAAGCTTCAGCTCGACAATGCAAAACAGCAGCTGGCTCAACTCGAAAAGGGCGCTAGGGCTCAAGAGGTCAGTATTGCCGCGGCTAACTATGAAGCGGCGAAAGCCAGCCTTGCATTTCTGAAGAAGGGTCCTACCAAGCAGGCCGTCCAGGCGGCCCAAGCGGCGGTGGACCAAGCTAAGGCGCAACTCGCATTGTTGAAAAATGGTGCCACAGTGCAGGCTATTCGTGAGGCAGTGTCCGATCTGGACCAGGCAAAGGCTCAACTGCGGCAGGCGGAGAGCAAGTTGAACAGCTATTTTATCCGGGCGCTTGATACCGGTATTATTGTAAGCAAAAATTATGAGCTAGGCGATGTTGTGAATGTCGCCAGTCAGATCGCCGACATCGCGGCAAACGATTTGCAGGTTGTAGTGTATTTACCGGTGGAGCATTTGGATAAGGTCACCTACAACCAGACGCTGTCAGTGAGCTCGGCGGCAGGGAAGCTGGAAGGACGAGTCAGCTATATTGCGTTGGAAGACGAATATTTGCCAGAGGACAAACAGAGCGGCTCAACGGAGCCGACCGCTGTCGAGATGAAGGTATCGGTCAAGGAGGAAAGCGGCGTCCTGAAATCGGGCATGCCGGCCGAGGTGACAGTTCCTCTGACCGCGAAGGAAGCTGACGAATGAGGCAGAAGATAGTTTTGAATTTGTTTTCACGAGCAGACTATAATGGAAACACTGAAAGGAAGTGAAATCTGGTTGCCTCAAAATAATTTGTTTGATGAGATTATAGCTTATGCCAAGGAATCCAGCCTTAAACAAAGCGCTAAACAGAAGAAAATTCTTGAAGTGGCCATTGGCATGTTCGCCAAAAAGGGTTACTCCAATACCTCTACAGCAGAAATTGCCAAGCTGGCTGAGGTATCGGAGGGTACCATATTTAAGCACTATGGAACCAAGGATAAACTGTTGTTTTCGATTATCTTCCCGTTTATCAAAAGCGCTCTGCCGAGTTTGGCTGATGAAGTATTTCGCGAGATTTTTACAGAAAAAACGGCTACTTTTAAAGACTTTTTAATGGCTTTTTTCAAAAACCGTACCCAATTTATAATGGAGAACCGGCAAATTTTTCAGGTCGTCGTGAAGGAGTTGATTTATAGGGAAGAACTCAGGAACGAACTGCTTCCACTGTTCCAAGAGAACATTACTCCGCGTATAAATCGGGTAGTGGATTATTTTAAAGCCCAAGGTGAGCTTATCCAGCTTCCAAATGAGATGATTTTGAAGGCGCTGTTCACTTTTTTTGGAGGCTTCTTCATTTCAAACTTTGTATGGTTGAATAGATCAGCGGTCAGCAACGATGAGATTGAAGCCGCAGTTCAGTTTGTGATGCACGGACTGACGAATTCAAACGAAGGAAGCGAATAATGAAAAAATAGAGGCTGTTGGAATTTCGGCAGTCTTCCTTCTTTTCTACCCTTATGTACCGTGTAGAGCTTGCCTTAGACACGTCGAAATAAGCAATAGAAAACAGAAATGCAAAAGTTATAATTATGTGTAATTTCTCATTTTAAGGATTCAGTTCTGAACTGAAGGGCTTTTTTTGAATTTAAGTAAATTTCTATTCGGGAAAAATTTCTTTAAATCAATATGTTCATCGTTTAGTGCGAAATGGAGCATCTTTTCATGTACATTATTGGGGAGTCATGCCAAAGCATTATGACAATTTACTGCATAAAGGCTTACGAAAATGGACATGACGTTATTGACTCTACCGATGTTGATGCAGTTATCGTAACCTCTGGGGCCCTACAAAAAGCGATAGAGATTAAGCATTTCTAATGACCTTTTTTTAGTTGCTGAATTAATCGGTATTAAACTAATGGGTAGTTTAGCCCAAATATATTCAATGTAGGGAACATACTGGTAAATCGGGAATTAGGGACAACCTTATTATGAATGAACAAACCGTAGAAAAAGTAAAGCAAGCACACGATGCAATTGCACAAGCACAAATTGGACGAGGATATTGTAATTGCTAGTGAAGTCGCCCAGGTTGAATAAATGGAAATAAAGAGGGGGAGAATCCCAAATGAGACGGGATGTCAACAACAGCTTTTATTAGTAGGAGGGCAAGTTTATGGCCAAAATAATTGACGTTACGTTAGCGACAATGCAGAGCGTAGGAACTCAAGCGGCATCCCCATTAGGCGCGATACGGTGCTCAACAGTCCGCGCCGTGAACGACAAAGAAAGACACCAGATAGAGCTCCTATACTATAGAGGAGACTCCGAGCAACCGATGCATCCAAGTGGGAAAAGATTCCTTCTACCAGGTGAGAGTCTGACATTCAACGTCACAAAACGACTTACAGTTCATTCAGAAGATGAGATGTTAATGTTTGATTACGACCTAAATGAAAAACCCAGTGGCCCTGACGATCGAGGGGAAATATATCAAGGTAGTGATTACCGTAAGGTACGATTTGAGGAGCTCGATGGGTTCCAGACAATCTCTTGTTCTTATGGAGTTGTTGACGGAGGAGGATACACAAAAAAAATCAATGTAATTTATACGGTAAATCTCATTTCGGGATGATACTTGAGCCTGCATGGCTGGCTGAAGACCAAGAACTCGGGTACGTTAATGTAATAAAACAACGGCAGTCTAGGACTTTATTTTTCTGTCTTAGGCTGCCGCTATTTCTTTTATTTAATCTGTCTAAAACGTAGCACAGCCCCTGTACCGGCTATACGCCTCGTACTTATCTGGCCGGGATGCTGCGTGTCCCCTCTGTCATCGGGGAGGAGCAGAGCGGGCACACTGGCGGCGTGCCTGTGCCAGCCGCAGCTGTGCGGCGTGCGCCTGTTGTATCGCGCCGCATCCACGCCTTGCAGGCGTCGTCGGTGCATTTCCACACAGGCACGCTGATGCGTGGCTCTGTACGTGAGCCTGCCACCGACGAGGTTGTTCGCGCCGCAGCACTGCCCGGCCCGGGCTTGCTGCTCACACGGGTCGCTACACCGGATGCGGACGCTCCACCGCTGACACGGCTGCTGTACCCGGAAGCATTCTTTGGTTGCCCGAAGCTGGTGCGGCGCGTTTCCGGCTTGGAAGCCTCAGGGGGCGTGACCCCATAGGCTTCCAGCAGGAAGCGTGACACGGCGGCAGGCTTGCCGTGATTGGAGGCGGGGGAGGTAATATACAGCAGCTCCTTCGCCCGGGTGACGGCCACGTAAGCGAGGCGGCGCTCTTCCTCCAGCGCTGCATCGTTATCCACGGCCGCTGTAGGGGCTACGCCTGCCCGCCGATCCTCCGGTAGCTCGCTGTGCAACGCCGAGCTGTGCGGCAGGATGCCTTCGCTTGCCCCGATCCAATAGACGCAAGGGAACTCCAGTCCCTTGGCGCGATGGATCGTCATGAGACGAACGGCATCGCTGTCTTCCTCTCTGCGCAGCGATTCCATCTGGCGGTGACGCTCGGAAAGCTCGTCCGCAAAGCTGACGAACGCCTCTACCGTCTCGAAGCGCTTAGCTGCCGTTTCCAACTCCTCCAGACTTTCTTGCATCGTTTCCTTATAATGAGTCCATGCACCCGTATCTCCACTTTCCAAATATTTGTCATAAAAGACGCGCCGCATTTCTTGAATGGCATAGGCCGGTTTCATTGTAGTGAGACTGCGAATCAGACGAATGCGCTCTTTCACCTGTTCACGCTGAAAATCACGTAGTCGATCCCAGCGGCTGAGATGAATCAGCGGGTATTTTTTAGCCTGCTGTTTTTCCTCGCGCATAATCCATTCCATCCCCGCCTCACGGGAGACGTACAGCGGCCCAAGGGTGCTCGGAATAGATTCCATTCGCCGGGGGTTCAACGACAAACGCAGGTGATCCATTAAGGGACGAATCAGAGACTGATCGTAAAATACGGCTCCTGCTCCGTACTGAATAAAGGGGACATCCCGCATAATCAATTGCTCAAAAATAGATCGGCTTCCGCTGGCTGTCCGGTGCAAAATAGCGATATCCCGGTAGCGCAGCCGACCTTCCTCTACCTGCCCGAGTAGATGGGTAACAATATGCCCCGCTTCTTCCTCAGGTCCGGATGGTGTGGCAAACTGCGGCGGCAAGCCCTCACGCCCGGCAGCCGAAAGACGTTTGGAGCGTCGATGAACATTTTTGGCGACAATGTTAGAGCCCAGCCCCAAAATCCGCGCATCGCTGCGATAATTAATATCAAGGGTAATGACCTTAGCATCCTTATAGACCTTGTCAAACTCCAGAATGGATTCCTGACGTGCCCCATTAAAGGTATAGATCGTCTGGTCATCATCTCCGACGACCATCAGATTGCGGTGTCGGGCAGCCAATCGCTGCACCATTTCATATTGCAGGGCATTCGTATCCTGAAATTCATCGACCATGATATGGGAAAAACGTCGCTGAAGCGGCTGAAGCACATCAGGGTCACGCAGCAGTACGGAAGCACGCAGCAGAATATCGTCAAAATCCATTTTATTGCGTTCCTGTTTCCAGGCTTCATAGGCGAGCATGGCACGCTTGGCATCCGATTCCTCGCGTGCGGTTTCCGGTAGCTCGTCCGCGCTGCGGCCTTCCGCTTTCCAGGCGGAGAGGGCAGACAGCAGGCTTTCCGGCTGGAATGCCTCGCTAAGTCCAAGCTGGCGCAGCATCATTTTCATGACGGTATGCTGGGCCTGCGTTTCACCGAACACTTCATCTTGTACCCCGCGATGACGCAGCATCGCCAAAGCGAATGAGTGAAAGGTGCGTGCCTGAACGGCACGTGCAGCAGCAGGGCGTACACCGGGCAGTCCTGCGATGCGCAGCTTCATTTCGGCAGCTGCCTTGCTGGTGAAGGTCACCAGCAGGATGGACGATGCAGGGACATCCCGCATCGCCATCAGGTAGCCCGCGCGGGCAGCCAACACTGTGGTTTTGCCGCAGCCAGCCCCTGCTAGGGTTAAAAGGGGGCCTTTGCCGTGGCGGACGGCCTGAATCTGTGGGCGGTTCAGGTGAATACCCGCGTTCTCTATAGCACGAAAATAGGCCGAGTCTTGGTCGGTGTCGGGTACCAGCGTTATACTGGTATCCATGGAAGCACGACGTGCCTGAGGGCTCGACGTTGAATAAGGAACCCCGATGGGTCGGGGGTAAAAAGCAGGATGTGGGTCCATGATCCTGAAACCCCTTTCGTTCTTAAAATCTTCCATTTTCACAAATGGGGGTAGTTTTTGGTATGATAGAGTTCTAGTCAGCTTTAGCTGACGATAGGAACAAGGCGATGGACTAAAATGATGCTGAAATTTATGCGGATCTTGCCGGATCGGAGCGTCAGAACGTCAACATGTTGACGCCAATGCCTATAGCTTTCAAACAGGCGATATGACCGCATTCCATTATACAGGAGTTCGAGGTTTGCCAACAGAAAAAAACTTTGGGATATGCGGACGGTACATTGAAATCCGGCTGGATATGGGGAGGAAATAACGATGAAACTGATTCAACGTATAAAGGAAGGCGCTAATCGCGCAACAGAAAGGGCGCAGCATGCTGTCGAGATCAGTAAGATCAATTCTCAAATTACTACGATTCAGCAGGAAATGGATGTTCATTTCTTACGAATGGGTCAAATCTTTTACGAAGGCTACCGGGCATCCGACATGTCGGTGGCAGAAACCGAGATGACACAGCTATCCACTGCTTGTGATGAGCTTCAGGATGAAATTGACGAGCTGCGCAGCAGAATTGCACAATTGAAAAACGCTCATCTATGCACCTGTGGAGCCGTTGTACCGCTGGATGCGAATTTTTGCCCAAAATGCGGACGCAAGCTAAATGAAGGTCAGTCTGCTTCCAAGCAAGTGGCTGCCGTGCGTGAAGAAATACCGACAGACGTCTATTCTTTTGATCTGCGCAAGCCGGAGGCAGCCAAGGCTACTCAGCCTGCTTATACGGAGTATACAGAGCAAGAAGTAGTTGAGCGGCATGAACAGGAGCAGGATGAGCTGCATGAAAACGAACCAGCCGGATCAGACCGCAATTATGTGTCTGATTTTACACCGGAGGAAAAAGCGGCATTCGACGAGGAGTGGGAGCGCCGTCGTCAGGAAGAGCTGGAGAAAGAACACCGCCGTCTTGAAGAACTGGAACGTGAGCGGGAGCGTCAGGAGGAGCTGGACGAGCGCATTCGATATTGGAAGTCCAACAACTCCGGAGCTGAGAAGCCGGCAACGCCGTCTACACAAGTACGTGAAAATGTAAAATGCCAAATCTGTACTGCAGAACTACCCAAAGGGTCCAAGTGGTGCCCGCGCTGTGGAGCTGAACAGATTTGACGCAGCCGAACAGGCTGCCGCAGGACACAGACATAACGCCGGGCAGCATAGGGGGAACAGAACATATGGAGCGTTTGCTGCATCATCTGCGGAATCTGGGTTTTACGGAAATGGAAGCCAAGGTTATGGTCGAGCTTTCGAAGCAAAATGCGGCTTCCGGCTATGAAGTGGCTAAGCGTCTAGGCGCATCACGCTCCAACGTGTACGCGGCTTTGCAGCGTTTGGCCGGGCAGGGATACCTCAGAACCAGTGCGGGAGAGCCTGTACGGTACAGCATGCTGCCGCCGGGTGAACTGACCCGGATGATCGAAGGGCAGATGCAGGAGTCCCTGCGTGCGGTGGAGAAGGAAATGCCACGAACAGAACCAGCCAAGCCGACCTTTTATAACGTGGAAGGTGACCGGAAGGTGCTAGAAAGCCTGACACGTGAGTTGGAACGGGCAGAACATGAGATTGTGCTGGATTTGTGGCGCGAGGAAGCCGAACTGCTACGGGCAGAGCTGGAAAAAGCCGAGAGACGGGGTGTGCGTCTGCTATGGTCCTGCGACAACGGAGAAAGCGTGCTAGGACCGTGGCTACCGCGCGCGTCTGGCACAGACGGACAGGAACCGGCAGGGCGCAAGTTCTCTTTTGTTATTGACCGGCGTTGGTGCATGCTGGGTATGCGGGGAGAGAATTGCCTGACGCAGGCGCTTATAACAGAGCATCCGGTAATGACAGGCCTGCTGCTTAATCATTTTGCTCAGGATCTTATTCTGTATGAGCTGGAGCATGATTTGGGCAGCGAGCTGTCGACCCGGTATGGCTGGCGGTATGAAGGCATTATCGGCAAATATATGTCAGCGGGAGAATAGCATAAGGATTACCGGGCAGGAAGTTCCATCAGAGCCCGGCATATAGATGTAATATAGCCCGCTTTATGAGGCACGAATTGCTCCGATGTAATCAGGCGGCGAGTTTTTTCTGGGTTGGGCCCCGACGTAATACCTTGGGCTTCGATAAAGGGAATATGGCCTTCAAAAAGGGCCAGTGCTTGGTCAAGGTCTGCTTCGTACAGCCCAGCCACTTCTTCTTGCTGGAGACGGTAAGTCTCCAATGGCTGGTTCGACAGCAGTCCAAACACCGAGCTGACCTCACGATCCCAAAAAGATGTGCCTTGTGCGGTACCTTTGCTTTCATACCGAACGGTCATTAGCGGTGTTAATGAGGTAAAGGGAACATGAATGCCCAGTTCTTCCTCCAGCTCACGCGCTGCTTGTGACATATCTTCGCCTGCCGTCAAATGGCCGGCTGCTGTAATATCGTAGCATCCGGGGAAGGTGTCCTTCGTATCCTGACGCTGTTGGAATAGCAAGCGACGGCCTGTCGAAGTGTCTCGTGCTAGCCAGCAGTGAAAGGTATGGTGCCAGTATCCCTTGGCATGTGCGTCTTGTCGGGAAGCAGTGCCGAGGGGATTGTCTTCATCATCGTAGATATCCAGAAGCTCGCTAGTCATCGTGGTTCCTCCTATAATATGCAGAAATCAAAGGTCTACTTTACAGTATAACGTGTTTTACGTCCTGACGATATGAAGGCGGATGTGGAATGTGAAGTGGCATTTGGGGTATGCTGGGAACATGAGGATTTGCGACATAACATAGGTTTATGATTGAAAGGAGCGATTTTACATGGAATGTATTGTACATTTTCGAGTCATGCATCCGGAGGAACCCAAGGAGCTGCGCGGGTTGATTATGCTGGAAAGCGGGGGCAAGCCGGGGATTGACCAAATTACGGATATGTTCAAAAATATGGGCTATGATGTCCGTCCGGACAATCCGGAGGAGTTGATTTTCAAACCAGTCGATGCCAGAGCGAACTATACATATATCCGGGTTATTGAGCTAGATACAGGTGAGGAAGTCTACCAGGAAGACAGGGATCTACGCGCGATCCTGGAAAATTTGCTGAATAAACGCTAAGGATCAGGAGAGCTAACCGATGGAATGAGATAAAGCGATCCTGTCGTCATTCATAGGAACGGAGAACAAATGATGAGATTGTATATTATCCGACACGCAGACCCCGATTACCCCAACAACACCATCACGCCGGAGGGGCATTTGGAAGCTCAGGCACTGGCCAAACGGCTTTCCAGTCACGGACTGGACCGCATTTATGTCTCTCCTTTGGGGCGGGCTTTGGATACGATGCGCTATACCGCCGACTCTCTCGGTATGACTCATGAAGTGGAACACTGGACGCAGGAGCTGGCCCTAAAGCTGGAGGAAACTCCATACGGCCGTCTTTCCCATTGGGATCTGCCCGGTGAAGTTATCCGCTCCGAGTTGCCCTTGCCGACCCATGATTCTTGGAAGGAGATTTCCTATTATCAGGGAACGCAAAGTCCCGAAACCTTCGAGCGGCTGAAGTTACATTCCGATGAATTTCTAAAGCGGCAAGGATTTGAGCGAATCGGGGGCAGGTACCGGATTCTCAAGCATACCGAGGACCAGGTGGCTGTATTCTGTCATGGCGGCTTTGGGCTGACCTGGCTTGCCCATCTGCTGGAGCTGCCTTTGGCCTTGGTCTGGTCCGGCTTTTGGATGCCGCCTAGCTCCGTAACTACGATCTTGTTTGATGAGCGCTCCAAGGAATGGGCAGTTCCCCGTTGCATCGGCTTCGGTGACGTCTCCCATCTGTATGCAGAGGGTTTGCCCGTCAGACCCCGGGGCATTATCACCAATTTCAATTAATTAAGCTCCGATATCATGTGAAAACGGCTTAAGACGATACACCGTCTTAAGCCGTTTGTTGTAGTCATATGCCAGCTAGCGTGCTTCGACGTACCCTTCCAGCTTGGAAGTGCAATGTGCGCAACGGGTAGCGGCTACAGGAATTTCCGACAGGCAATGCGGGCATTCCTTGATCGTTTTTTCCTGAGGAGGTTTTTCTTCCTCTTTGCGCTTCAGCATATTAATCCCTTTGACCATCAGGAACACACAGAAGGCCACGATCAGGAAGTCCAGCAGGACGTTGAAAAATTGCCCAAACGCCATAACCGCAATGCCGGCTTCCTTGGCCTGTGCCAGAGTCATGCGAGTGTTATCTCCGTTATATGGATTCGCGCCTATAGCATAATACAAATCAGCAAAATCAACGCCACCCAGAAGTTTACCAATCGGGGGCATAATAATATCATTTACCACAGAAGTGACAATCTTGCCAAACGCTCCACCGATGATAACACCGACCGCGAGATCAATTACGTTACCCCGTACAGCGAATTCTTTAAATTCTTTAATAATACCTTTTCCGCTCATATGAGTGCTCACCTTCTTTACATAAAATCATTTATCTATAATACATGCTATGTCAACTGAGGGCAATTGCTGAGTTGATGTATTGCGCTTTGTCACAAAATCACATGTTCATTTGTCTTCTATATGTAAACCAATAATGGAGGCGATGTATCGTGAGTTTAAGATTCAATCACAGAGCAGTGAGTCCTAGCACATTCAAGGCAATGATGGAGATGGAGAAATATATTTCCGGTCGTTTTACAGACAAAGTATTGTACGAACTACTGAAAATTAGAGTATCCCAAATCAATGGATGTTCCTATTGTCTGGATATGCATGCCAAGGATTTGCTTAAACTAGGGGATTATGCTGACCACATTTTACAGCTTGCCTTATGGCGGGAGGTTCCTTTGTTCACGGAAAAAGAACGTGTTATGCTTGAATTAGCTGAAGCGGTCACCCGCATCTCTGAACAAGGGGTACCTACGGATTTGTATAATCGGGTCAGAGAACATTTTTCGGAGGAAGAGTACGTAGATTTGATTACCGCAGTTAACGTGATTAACAGTTGGAACCGGATTGCCATTGCAACAGGGATGTATCCGGGCATTCTTTAATGAACAGGGGGCTATGCTTTGACTGGCAAAGAATACGGAATTGAACAAGAATCGGTGGATTTAAATCTGGAGGAGCTGTATCAAAGGTATCGCAAATATTCTTTTGCCATTGCTTATCGCATGCTTGGAACGGTTACGGATGCCGAGGATGTAGTTCAAGACTGCTTTGTCGATCTGAAGAATAAGCCCCTGGATGACATACACAATCCCAAAGCCTATGTAGCCAAAATGACAATGAATCGGTGTCTGAATCTGTTGAACTCTGCGCGAAAGCAAAGAGAGACGTATGTAGGACAGTGGCTGCCGGAACCGCTGGGTGAAAGCGCAGATCTTCCTGCGGATTGGTTAGAGCGTAAAGATATGATATCTTACGCGTTTCTGGTTTTGCTGGAGCAGCTAAAGCCGATAGAGCGGGCTGTTTTTGTGCTGAGGGAAGCTTTTCAATATGATTATAAAGATATTGCAGAATTACTGGGGAAGACCGAGAGCAACTGTCGTCAGTTGTTCAGTCGCTCCCGTCGTATTCTATCTTCCGGAGAATCTGCTCTTGTCGCTCAGTCAAGTCGGAATATCAATAACTCTTCCCGGATAAAACTACTGGAACGTTTTACAACCGCCTTTCTCGCCTACGATGTGACTGCTATGCTGGAACTATTGGCTGAACAACCTGTATTCGTGTCAGATGGCGGAGGTAATGTGCATACAGTGATGAGACCGATGGTTGTACGCAAAGGAGTTCTCGCCCTGTTAACCTCTCGCCGGGTATTAACCGTTTTACGAGAAAGAGATCTGGTCCACACCGTCATCAATGGCGAGGTTCAGCTGGCATTTCTGAAAGACGGCAAAGTGAGAGAAACTTTATGTCTCAGACTGACACCGGACGAGGAGCATATTCAGAATTTTTATTTAATGGTCAATCCGGATAAGCTGGGATACATTCATGCAAACAAGCGATAAAAAAATAACCACCAAAACAACAAAAACCTTGAATCCTGCTAAGGATCAAGGTTTTTGTTGTTTTCACAACTGCCGGGCTTGATGTAGAGCCAGATCGCCTACCCAAGGAAGCTTAAGCCATTTGCCTTGTCCCGCACGAATTAACAGGATAATCCACAATACAAGGCCTGCTAGCGTTAGCAGGGAAGCGAGCAGAGGACCGAGTAGCGGAATGAATCCGACAAGCACATGCCCGATCATGAGGGCTACAAACAAAAATATAGATTGTAGCGCGTGAAATAATACGAATCGGCTTTTCTTTTCCAGCATGACAAAGGCCAGTGCACCAATAAATGCGAACAGATAGCACAGGACAGCAGCTATATTTTCATCCAATCCCGTGGAAGACTTATAGACTGACATGTCAGGCAAATCCCCCTTTATAAGTTATTCAAGCTAAGTCTCCGTACTATACAAGCTATGAGGACAGGAATTAAGGATATGCCCGAAATCGCCAGAAAAAGTTTAATCAGAAGAATGTGTATAAAAATACGAAAAAGGCTGAACGAAAAAGGATTCGCTCAGCCATTCATACGGTTATGCACAGGTTTTGCACATCTTGTATGCAATTTATCCACCGCACATTACTATTTATCCACAAAAACAGCATGCTTTATGCACAATTTGTGCACAAACTGTAGACAATATAACGATACCTCACACTTTGCACACAGATTGTCCACAAACTATCAACATATTGGGAGTAACTGTGGATATACTTCCGTAATTATCGGTCGCCAGTTTTTAAATGGCGGCGCGGATGTGTGATTTTACCCATTTTATTCTTGTCATCCTTTTTGGGGATAAGTCGTTCATCAGTACGTCCTTCATGATGATTATCAAAGGCGTACTCGGTCATTTTCCACTCGGAAGTACCCAAAACAACATCAGCGGGAAAATGCTGACCTCTGTGCAAATGCTGCTCATGTCCATCCTCATCAATATAAACACCATCCACTTCTACCTTTTCACCCGAAAGCGGGAGCAAATCCTTTCCTTTGCGTTCCATTGGTATCCCCTCCGTCTGACTTATTCTTCGTTAATTTGTCCGGACGGAAGGTCCTTTATCCACAAGCTGATGCAAAATATCCTCGGCAATCTGGTCTGCGGGATGAGGTTTGCGAAGTAACCCAATCGCCTGCTTCATCTCATCAGCAAGAGTGGGAGTGGAAATCAGGTCGATACAATGTTGAATCAGCTCCTCCGTAGTGCGAGCAATACGAGCCGCTCCTTTTTGCTGCAAATACAGAGCATTGTTTAGCTCCTGACCGGGTACGGGCTTGAACGCAAGAATGGGCAAACCAGATGCGATGCTTTCCGAGAGTGTGATGCCGCCGGGCTTCGTAATCACCAGATTGCTCGCTTGCATAAGTGCCGGAACATAGTCTACGAATCCATAGGTGTAGATGTCGGGGTGGTCTGCATACAGCGCATCCAATTCTGCTTTCAGTTGCTGGTTACGTCCGCAGACGATCAGTAGCCGTAGCTGCGGAAGCTGGCTTAAATGCCGACATATATCCAGCATGCCGGATAGAACACCATAGGCACCTGCCATAATGAGCAGTGTGGTAGTGTCAGCCTGTAGCGGTGGGATTATCTGTTCCTGAACAGGAGCAACGTCGGCAGACAGGTTATAAAAAGAAGCGTGGATCGGAATACCCGTAGCGATAATGCGTTCGTTAGGTATTCCCCGCTGCACGGCCTCTTGCTGGATATCCTCAGTGGCTACATAGTAGCGGTCAATATCGGGATGCAGCCAGCGCCCGTGCAGGTCGAAATCCGTAACCACGTTGACAATAGGCAAATTCATTCCCATTTTACGGCGTAACGCCGGAAGAGCGAGCTGCGGGAACGTATGTATCACGAGATCCGGCTGCTCCTTTTTCAGTGTGACAGCAAGCTGACGCATTCCGAATGAATGCAACACATGGCCAAAGGCCGATTTAGCCTGCATTTCGCGCGTAATGTTATAGATCCAGCCGTAAAGCTGTGGAATGGTTTTGAAGCTTTGCATATATACAAATTTGGTCAGACCATTCAACCAGGGGTGAGATTCAGCCATCAGGTCGAGTAGTTGCACCTCGCAGCGTCCGAGTCTTCGCAAACTGTCCATGATTGCCCGAGCGGCCTGCACATGGCCTTCCCCGTAGCTGGCGTATAATATTAGAATTTTTGGTGCTGAGACTTCCATGATTGTTTAGCCCCCTATATTCAATAAGCGCATGAAGCTCATTTCAGGAACGATCCAAGTTGAGGGAGGATACGGCTGGCAAAACGTAGCGCTCCAGCAGTGTTCGCGGGTTTTTCCAACGGCTCACCTTACTGTCTGCTGTAAATACCACGACTGCGTTCGCTTCCGGCACAAGATAAATTTGCTGTCCCCCATGTCCGTGCGCACACGCGTAGTCGATGCCGTGGAGTCGTCCAGTCCACCATTGGAATCCGTAATCCCCGAATTCTGGATAGCCTTCAACCTGTCGCTGCGTAGCCTGATGCAGCCAATCGGCCGGAATCAATTCCTTTCCGTTCCAGCTGCCTTGATGAAGGCAGCAATCGCCGAATTTAGCCATGTCACGCGATGTCAGATACAGCCCGATGTGTCCCATGGTGTAGCCCTCCGGATCTTGTGCCCAACCACTTCTCCCGAAACCTAACGGTTCGAATAAATGTTGGAGAGCGTACGTATAGGCGTCAATCCCACAGCAATGGGTCAGTAGCACGGACAACAGGTGTGAATCAACACTACGATATTGGAATATACCAAGTTGATCCTCCTGTACAGGTAAGCGTAGGGCAAAGGACGGCCAGCTTTTGCTGCGATGAAAACGGTGGATAAAAGCTTCACCGAGCTTTTTGCCCGTCTGCCAATACAAGCCGGACGTCATGGTCAGCAGATGACGAATTGTAATCCGCTCTAGCAGTGTTTCCTTCCGCCGAGGCAAATACTCAGGCAACAGCTTATACACAGCCGTCTCTGGACCGGGCATATCACCGCGTGCCATAGCAATGCCGATGAGCGTGGAAGTGAAGCTTTTGGTTGCGGATCGCAAATCGTTCAGTGAGCTTGCTTCATGTCCGTTGTAATAGCGTTCCCA
Organism: Paenibacillus sp. TY11; assembly: GCF_059772165.1. Lineage (NCBI taxonomy): Bacteria > Bacillati > Bacillota > Bacilli > Caryophanales > Paenibacillaceae > Paenibacillus > Paenibacillus sp. TY11. The sequence goes on from NZ_JCBAIQ010000010.1 coordinate 99,592, forward strand.
GATTAGCTTGCCGTGGCGAAGCAGCAGGAAGCTGCGCATTTTAGGAAACTTAGCTTGGATTTCGCGGTCTGCCTGATCAAGCAGAGAGACATTGATGCCTTCCTCCTCACAAGTTCCCAGGTTCAGGACAGACAAACGGGCGACAGGTGCAGTGAACAGCGGAGCATAGCGGCTCATCCTTTTCCCTCCTTGTTATGTTTATTTATTTTACCCCAAACACATACACTCCAAAAACCGATAAATAGGGTATACCTCTGTGCAGCAGCTAATCGAGTATACAAATGACATGATGCGTAAAAGATAGGTAAAATCAATGTAAATTTACTGGAAAGCTGAAAGCTGTATCTGAATATGTTATAATGGGGTAGTGATTCAGCCAAAAGAAAATCGGTTAATAATAGTGTCAGGTACATGCCTTGCGTAAGGCGTTCCCGACCTAAGCTGCATTAGACATACTACTTCACTGCATAAGGACATCAATACTTTTCGGCATTCTCTTCAACGGAGCACTTATTTTCAACGTTTTGGGAGGGAGTTACATGGCAACGAAAGGTCACAATGAAGTTAAGGAAAGTCTGCGGGAAATGACTCGAATTTTCCGGCCTAAGGATCCCAAAAAATTTGTAAAGGAATATGTGCGAAAATACCGGATTACAGGAGGGTATGAGGAAGAGTTGACCATGGTGGTGGAAAACGAACTCGGTCGCATAAATTCTTCAGTATCTTAAAGGGTTCGATTACCCGCAAAACTAGAAATACGACTTTTATAAACCGTCTATCCACAGAGGAGACGGTTTTTTTGTGTCCGCCCTGCATACAATGGGATAGGTTTAGTGAAATTTGTATGCTCAAAGGAGGCGGATTCCAATAGAGATAGCGATACGAACACCGGAGGAAATCGGCTACATGAGGGAGGCCGGACGTATTTTGGCAGATTGCCATCGTGCGCTGGAGAGCCGTATTCTTCCGGGAATCACAACGCTCGAAATCGATGCGTGGGTGGAGCAATTTCTAAGCAAGCGCGGAGCTACGCCTGAACAAAAGGGCTATAAGGGTTTCCCTTATGCCACTTGCGCTTCGGTCAACGAGGTGGTATGTCATGGCTTTCCCTCGGAGCGTGTGCTTCATGATGGGGATATTGTGACCATCGACATTGTGGTCAACAAGGACGGTTGGTTGGCTGACCGGGGATGGACCTATGCGGTAGGTAACGTCAGCCGCCCGGTAGCACGGCTATTGCGACAGACCCATAAGGCACTCTTGCGCGGTATCGAGGTTGCCCGCCCGGGGAGGACGTTGGGGGATATCGGGCATGCAGTGGAAAAAGCGGCAGGCTGGCGGCGATTTGGCATTGTCAAGCCTCTGATCGGGCATGGCATTGGCCGCCACATGCATGAGCCGCCGGATGTTCTGCACTACGGCCGTGCCAGAACGGGATTGCCGCTGCGCGAAGGGATGGTGATTACCATTGAGCCGGTATTTACGCTCGGAATCGAAGGCGCCGTGCTGTGGGGAGATGATGGTTGGACCATCAGCACAGCAGACGGCAGTTGGGGCGCTCAATACGAGCACACGATTGCGATCACAAAGAACGGCCCCTATATTTTGACCTCATAAAAGACAGTTGTGCCATAGGGAGTCAATGTGCGGGCGTATACATTAGGCTCTCTAGGTAAGTTTTTTCAGGATGATACATTCATCGTGTTCATAGAGATTTTTCGATAAAGCAACAGATAGATACCCAGCTCGACAGGAGAGGAAACCGCCATCACAATTCCTGCCACTTTGCCGTCCAGTCCTGGAAAAAAGCAGATACATAGAATAAGCGCGAGAATCGCAAAGCTCACAGAAAACAGCCTGCCGATGAAGATAGGTTTGGTATTGCCGATCAATATCGACCGTCCAATAAAATATTCTACCCATGGATAAAATGCGACATAGACAGCCAGTATGCGAAGCAGCCCTCTAGTTTCTAGCAACAATTCCCCTTCCAATCCCAAAACATTCCGTAACACAGGATCACCAGCAAATCCGAAGGAGAGTAACAGTAGTAGCAGCGGCGACAGGGTGGACAAAAAGCTCAAAAATATCAGCACTTCCCTGCGCTTGGTCGTATAAAATTGAATCACAATCTGATGCAAAGAGCTGCAAAACCAGACAAACAGATTCAGGATTTGCAGTGCTACAGAAAAGGAGGCCACGGCCAAAAGTGGATCAGTTGTATTGTTCAGCGCAGCTTGGATGGAAGGATTCAGGATAACAAGCACCAGCGCCGAATATAGCAAAGGAAGGTAAAAAGGTAGTAGATACTTTGCGTGATGGATGGTTTGTTCTGCGTTGTCAGGAGGCAGCTTTCTTTTTAGAACCCGGCCTTCTAAAAAGGTAACAACCAGCTCAATGAAGATACCAGCAATAAAAATGGCGGCACCGATTCGTCCGTCATTGGTCCAGCCGGCACGGATTAAAAACCAGGACGCGATTAGCATCACGACAATACGTATGGACGAGCTGAACGTCATCCATGCGGTTCGGTGCTTGTTGATAATAAGTCCCTGATATATGTTACGGACAGCTACCAATATGTATAGTAAAGTAAGAACCTGAAATACGTTCTTGGTGGGTTCGATCAATACGGGGGACACACCAAATACATATTGAAAGACCAGATTACCTATGGGTGTCAGCCCGATACTCCAGCCTATGATCAGTACAGCCACCGCCACGAACGCACATAAAATACCAATAGAATGAACGGACTTGCGGTCATAACCAAATTTCGTGGTCATCTGCCGTACGGCAGTTAACGGAGTTTCCAGCAGCAGGCACAAGCTGACGGCGACCGCATAGCTGCTTAATGTAAACGAAGGATGATCAGAACGAGCGAGCACAGCATTGACGATGACATGTGTTAGTGCAGCGATCAATGATGAAATGCCAAGCGGCACATAAAATGAAACAATTTTATTCAAGTCGAATCCTCCAGTAATGAATGAGTAGTATAGTGAACTGTTATAGTATCCAACTTCACTAAACAATGAACATTCTTATTATAGATCAAGATTCGGATCGTCGGTATAAAAGAAAGCATAATATTGGGAACTAGGAGTGAAACTCACATGATCATCAGGGAAGCAACGATATCAGATGCCGAGGGCATCGCCAAGGTGCACGTAAATTGCTGGAGGACGACGTACAAAGATATAATGCCTGCCCAGGTTCTGGAACAGCTTTCCTATGAGCAAAGAACAGAACTGTGGAATGCGAATCTATCCAGTGAAGACGGTCATCGGGTATATGTTACTGAAAATGAGAAGGGGGAAATCATCGGATTTGTGAGTGGAGGTCCGGAAAAGTCAGGTGAATATCCCCCGTATGGGGGAGAAATAACGGCTATTTACGTTTTGAGTGAATACCATAGTTTAGGCTTGGGGAAGAGACTGTTTTTACGTCTGCTTCAACATTTCAATAGTATGGATATTCACTCTGTAATCGTATGGGTGCTAGCAGATAATCCAGCATGTACTTTTTATGAAAGGCTGGGAGCCAAACTTATAGTAGAACAACATATTATAAATATGAGTGGCAAAAACCTGAACATGTTGGCTTACGGTTGGATACTATTCGGATAGAATACGCTTTTGTCCTTCCAAGGCACGAATCGGTGCGATATTTTGCGTAAATTCCAACGTTCCCAGATAGTGTCCCTCAGCATCACGGATGGCAAAATAACGGATATAGACAAATTTGTCCTTGATCGGAATCCAAAAATCTTCAACATCCTTGCGGCCTGCCTTAAAATCTTCCAGTAGCTTCTCAACGACATGCACGCTTTGGGGTGGGTGGCAATTCTGAACGGTACGACCAATGACGGCTTTCGTGCGCGCGAAGATTCGTTCTTTACCATGGGAAAAATAGCGAACAACATCATTTTCATCGATAAAAGTCAGGTCAACGGGTAGATGATTCAACAACAGTTCCAATTGTTGTACGGATACAATCCCCGTCTCGAATCGCACGAAGCCTTGTGGCGTTCCTGATGCGCCTTCTGTTTGCTCAAGGGCTTCTGCGGGTTCCTCTGCCCGTTCAGGTATCCATTCACGTTCAGGCGCGGTCAGGCAGAACCCGATTTCCTCGCTTTCCCGGGCTATTTTCAGCCATTCATCCTCTGTCAGCTTACTGAGTGCCATCGGCAGCAAAATATTCTCTTCTTTGAATATCATTTCATTCACTTCGCTCATGATATGGGCAAGCGCCTTCCCAATCCGTTCACGATCTCCGTTATATTCGGCGAGCAGACTCTTCGCCTCCTTGATCGCGGCACGAATGCTGTCGTCCACACCCCACATGACTTTGGTTGGGCCAAAAATTCCATAGCGTTCTAGATAAGGAAAGACCAAATTTTCTTTACGACTATAGTGCTTGTCGAGATCGAGCAGCAGACTTAAATCTTCCAGCAGCTTGTAAATGATTTTGGGGCTGTCGTCCCTTTGAAATTGGTCCGCGTGCAGTGCCAACTGGAAGTTGACCAATCGTTCGATCTCCCGATTTTCCAGCTTGAATGTATGAACGGGATGCCCCGGTTGTTCCTCCGGTCCTGAAGGACGGTGAATATCCTCAATGGAACCCTTGAATATCGATGTATGCACGGAACAAAGACGCTGCACTTCCGACACGGGGATCCCCTCCTCAGTCATCAGGGCATGCTCCATGGCTGAAATTTCTGCCACACTTACCCCGCCAACTGCCACTGCGAAGCGCGCTTTGACTTCATCCACGCTTTTCCCGTCATGAAGTTCCTTCATAATTTCCTTTAATATTTGCTGGCGTTCTGTGAGTTCCTTTGCTGTGTGTTCGCGGTTGTTAATCAGCTCGCTCATGATGGTTCGCTCCTTTATTTTTGAATGGTAAAACCATGTTGCAAAAACGTGCGCTGCACGGTTTCCATAGCTACTTTTTTCAATGCAATACCTTTAGACAGTGTCATAAAACGACCTGCGGTTTGTAACATGCCAGGCTTGGCGATATCATGAAAACCTAGTTCTACCATAATGCCCTTCACTTCGGGATAACGGTTAACAAGGTTAAATATCGGCTCATCCCAATGCAGTATCTTATCCATTTGTTCATCCCCTTGATTGAGAACGTTTATCATTTACAGGGTAACATAGGTCTTGACGAGCTTTTGTGATTGTACGCACAATTTATATTCAGGTGTTGACAGGTGTGATTCACAGTTTATATACTGTGTATAAAGATATATACAGTAATAACACTGAATACTGTGCTAACACCTTCGAATTCAAGAGAGAACGAGGTCGTCATTACAGGAAGTGCAGAAGGGATCGGGGGATAAGAAAATGACAAACATGAAGCAGGCATGGATGATTACCCGTCAGGATTTTCGCAACAATCCATATGTAATGCTGTGGACGTTGCTGTTTATTGCGTATCTGGGGTTTACCATGAGTTTTGCTGTAAGTGTGCAATGGGGTGAGCGTGCAGCCTTGAGTCCAGCAGCCGATTTCATCATGCTGGTGTTGATTCCGTTTTTAGGATTCTTTTATAACCGTCGTGCATTCAAATATTTGCAGGAAGATTCCTATACGCACATGCTAGCCTTTTTTCGCACCTTGCCTATACCGATGAATGCGGTGATTATGAGTCGAATTCAACAGGCGCTTTTGGCGTTTTTAGCGAATAGTGTGATATTTTTTACTCTCTTGTTTACGTTGTCAGCTACGTTTCGGGTATATGCCGGTACAGGTTTCTTTGTATCGTTTGCACTTACCTGGATAGGCTACGGAATGTTAATTCAAGCCATTTATATTCATTTGGAATTTCTGAAAAAAGGAAAAGCCTACTTCTGGTTATCCATTGTCATCATGCTAATTTGCGGGATTGTTACAATTATAGTTCGAGTATGTGGGACCAATCTGGTATCGATAACGGCATCTTACAGCAAGGAATGGCAGCTGTTATCTCCGGTGATGTGGGGAGCGCTGCTGGCAGGAGCTCTGGGAATGTTGGTGTCTTATCGGGTGACACAGCGTAAGCTCATGAAACGGGATTTAGCTTAGAAGTATGTGTAAAAAGATAACTAAAAAGGGGGGAGAAGCAGGTGAATATACCAGTGCAAATTGATGAGAATAGCGCGGAACCGCTGTATGCGCAGATTGAAAAGCAGCTTCGTTCACTCATCGTAACGGGACAAATTGCAGCGGGAACGCTGCTTCCCTCCATTCGCGAGTTTGCGGGGACGCTCCGTTGCAGCGTAATCACTGTCCGGCGGGTCTATCAGGATTTGGAGAATGAAGGCTTGCTTCGTACCCGACAGGGAACGGGCACCTTCGTAGCTCTGGTCGAGGACGATATGCGCTCAGGTTACCGCCTTAAGGCGGTGACCGAGGCATTGGAAACGGCGATTGCCACAGGCATAGCTGTGCAGATGACAGAACAGGAATTGTTGGAGCTTTTCGCAGAAATGGTGAAGAGAAGGTATGAAGTCCAAGTGAAGGAGTGACGCCCATGAAGAACCATGTAAATAATCATGTGGAAGTTCCTATGGAAATACAGATAAAAACACCGATTATTGAGATAAGCCAAGTCTATAAAACCCGAGGTAACCGGAAAATTGGACCGATTAATCTGACGGTTGAACCAGGATATGTGGTCGCTTTGGCTGGACATAACGGATCAGGAAAAAGCACATTGATTCATTTGCTGACTCAGCTAATCCATCCAGATTCCGGTGAGATTCGTTGGTTCGGTCAAGCGTATCCGGACGGTATGCCGGCGGATACACGACAATGGATCGGGTATCTGCCTGAGCAACCGAGTCGTGAAGAAGATCGATTAACGGCAAAAGCAGCAGCGGCTTTTCGAGCATTGTGGTATCCCGGCTGGGATGAAACCCGCTTTCAGCGTCTGATGGAACGATTTCAGGTTCCTCAATATACGAAATTATCGCGTATGTCCAAGGGAGAACGCCGTAAGTTTGAGCTGGCTGCTGCCTTGGCGCCTCATCCTCGTTTGTTGCTGCTGGATGAGCCATCGTCGGGTTTGGACCCTTTTGCCTGGAAGATCATGCTGGAGGAACTGCGGGATTGTATGGAGAACGGCAAAACGACGGTCATTATTGCGACTCATATCATCGACGAGATCAAGCGTTTGGCGGATTATATTGTCCTGATGCATGATGGCAGGCTACTCGGCAAGCTGGAAAAGGACCATTTGCTCGAAAATAGCAAGGAAATGTGGTTTGAAGGCACGCCAGAGGAGGCATCGGAGCTTCCGGGTGTTGTAGAGACGGAGAGCGAAGGCGGATTGCAGCGAATTGTAACGTTAGCAGCGGGAGAAACCAGTGCCATATTGGAGCAAGCGGGCATTCGTCCCATCCGTGTGCGGCGTTTGGAGCTGGATGATATTTTACTACATTGGTCTGCGGGACAGCTATCAGATGATGCAGAAACATACATGCAGAAGAGAGGGGCAGAGCAATCATGAGTATACTGCAATTGGAAGAGGTCGTGAAGCAATATGGGAACCATACGGCAGTGAACGGAATTTCGCTGAATGTGAACGCTGGGGAGATTTACGGACTGTTGGGAGGCAATGGAGCAGGCAAAACGACAACGATGCGCATGGTGCTTGGCCTGATTTACCCTGACGGGGGAAGCATTCAATATGAGGGCAAGCCATACAGCAAGGAGCTTCAACGGACGATGGGCTATTTGCCCGAGGAGCGCGGGTTGTACCCCAAGGTGAAGGTGAGTGAGCAAATCAACTATTTGGGTAGGCTGCGCGGAATGTCGGCCAAGGAGGCGGACAAAAGTCTACGTTACTGGCTGGAGCGCTTTGGAGTGCCGGAATATTACGACAAGCGGATTGAGGAGCTATCCAAGGGGAATCAGCAGAAAATGGGTTTTATTGCTGCCGTTGTGCATCGCCCGACGCTGCTCATTTTGGATGAGGCCTTCAGTGGGCTTGATCCTGTGAACGTCGAGCTGCTTAAGGAGACAGTAAAGGAGCTGCGGGACGATGGAGCTGCGATTTTATTCTCGACCCACCGCATGGAGCATGTGGAGGAACTGTGCCGCCATATTACGATTTTGCATCGTTCAAATACCGTTGTGCAGGGAAGTGTGCAGGAGATTAAGGGCCGTTACCCACGCGAAAAAGTTCGTCTCATCACTACAGGTGAAGTGAACGGACTGGAGCAATTGCCCGGCGTGCGCCGTGTAGAGCCTATGGATCGCGGCTGGATGCTGCATATTGAGCAGCCGGATGCGGCAAAGTTGATTTTACAAACGGCGTTAGGGCAAACGGATGTGGAGCATTTTGAGATTAAGGAACCTACGCTGAACGAGATTTTCATAAGAGAGGTGGGTGATTCCCATGAATAGACTGGGGACGGTGATCGGTTTTACGTTTCGTCAGAAGGCGAGAACCAAATCTTTTATCATTACGACGCTGGTACTGGCCTTGCTTATTACGCTTGGCATGAATCTGCCGTATTTGATTTCTTTGTTTAAGGGAGAAGGGGCAGGTGGTGCAGGAGGTTCCGGGAAATCTGCAGCCGAGCAACATCGTCTGGCACTGATTGCCGGGAGTCGAACAGAGATTGCGGATCAACTGGAGAAATTCACCAAAGAGCAGTCCAACCCGGCAGCCAGTTGGGTACGTTATGACAACGTACAAACTCTGGCAATGCAGCAAGCATTAAAAGACGGGGAGCTGCAAGGCTATGTGAAGCTCAAAGAGCCTGCCGCCAAGGGAGAAACGTTTCCCCAAGTGGAGTACGTATCCGTAGAAAAAGAGCCGTCCCCGGCTGTCATCACATTGCTGCAAACGGGGCTTCAAGCGGCAAAGGTTCAAGCCATTATGGGCGGCAATGCATTGACCAGCGATCAAATTCGTGAAATTAGCACACCTGTAATGGTGGATAGCAGGGAAGTAGACAGTCCGTCTGAGGCAGGGGGAGCTGTGGGGACAAAGGAAAAAGCGACCTCTATGATTAACTATGGTTTGGTCTATGTACTGATGATTTTATTCTTCACCTCCTCCATGATGACGGGGAATATGATTGCTTCAGAGGTGACATCGGAAAAAAGCTCACGTATCATGGAGATTCTCATCACAAGCGTTTCACCGTTGACCCAGATGTTTGGGAAAATTATCGGCATCTTCCTGGTCGGTCTGTTGCAAATTGCTGTTTTTGCAGCCGTTGTGTGTGCCAACCTTATGCTGCCGCATAATAATGTCATTCTTAGCTCAGCCGGGTTGGATCTGTCGCAACTGAATATCGCGGTGTTGGGCTATGGTCTGGTATTCTACATCCTCGGCTACTTTCTGTACGCAGTATTGTTCGCTGCGGTGGGTTCTATCGTTAGCCGTACCGAGGAGTTGGGACAGGCCATCATGCCGATTACCGTGCTGTCACTGGCGGCCTTTTATATCGGTATCTTCAATATCGCCGCACCTGATACGATTTTCGTTAAGGTGGCCGGTTACATTCCGTTCTTTTCTCCGACCGTTATGTTGTTACGCATCGGGCTGGAACGGGCGAGTCTAATGGAAATTTGGCTTTCACTTGCCATTCTGGTCGCCTCCATTCTGTTCTTCGGTTGGCTTGCCGCCAAGATCTACCGTACTGGCGTCTTGATGTACGGGAAACGTCCTTCGTTCAAAGAGCTAAGAAAGGCTATGAAAGCTTACAAGATTTGAGAAGCTGTTGTTGATGTCCCATGTGTGTTGTCATAATTAATGACAATTGATGAACAAATTTAGGAGAACTCTACATGAAAAATTGGAAAAGAACACTCTTATCACTTATTATTTCGGCGGGTATGCTTACAACAACTGCTCCTGCAATAGCTGCTCCACAGCAACCTTCATTAAAGGTTAATAACGAAAACGTCGAGTTTGCAATGAATGCCCCTGTTGTGGAGCAAGGCACAACTATGGTACCGCTGAAAATAACTCTGCAATCGTTGGACATTAAGCTGACTAATGCACAAAGCGGAACCATTCATGCTGTTGTTGACGGAAAGAAAATTACACTGAAAAGTAAGACTAAACTCATCAACGGTGTGACGTATGCGCCGATTCGGGTGATCGGTGACGCCGCAGGCTACGATGTTCAATGGGATCAAAAATCCCGCACTGTGCTTCTGGTCTCCCAAGCAACCAACGAAAACGCTCGAGGCTTCATGTGGGAAGTGGGGAATAAAGGGAATACCGTTTATCTCGTAGGATCGATCCACATTGCGGATGACAGTTTCTATCCACTGCGTTCAGAGTTTGAGGAGGCTTTTGCTGAAGCCGATTATCTGGGTGTAGAGATCGACATCAGCAAAGCAGCAGATGAAGAACAGCAGCAATTGATTATGAAAATGGGCATGTATCAGGATGGCACGACACTGAAGGATCATGTATCCAAGGAAACGTATGCGAAGGTTGGAGAAATCCTGAAGCAAAACGGAATGGAGCCGAACGCGTTTGATGCATATAAGCCTTGGGTTGCTGAGACGACGCTCAGCAGTCTGAAATCAATAAAGGCAGGATATAAAGCTGAAGCGGGAATTGATCTCTATTTTATTCAGAAAGCCCTGAAGCGCAAATTACCGATCTTGGAACTGGAATCGTTCGAATCTCAGCTGGGCATGTTCAATAACTTCTCCCAGGAACTACAGGAGAAGAATCTGAAGACCGCGTTGGACAATTACGATACGCTGGATGACAACGTGGATCAATTGGCTGAAATGTGGAAGTCAGGAGATGACGAGCAACTGCTCGAATTCACCGACAGCATGGCTACTGATCCTGAATATAACAAAGCAATGCTGATCGATCGGAATATCGGTATGGCTAATAAAATTGAGGGTTATCTTAACAGTGATAAGAAAGCAGAGTATTTCATCGTTGTTGGCGCAGGCCACTATCTGGGTGAGCATGGAGTCATCCAACTGCTGAAGGATAAGGGCTACGACGTCGTGCGAAAATAAGCAGTCACAAAAAAAGATGAGTCGATTGGCTCGTCTTTTTTTGTGCGTAGAAGACGATCAATCAGTAGTCAGATCCCTAAAGTATTTCAGTATCAGTGGCTATACGAATTGAAATATTACGTTATAGCATGTTAACGGCATGAAACACTTTCGTTGGAAATAAACAATATTAAGAACCTCAATATATTAATATACTCAAAAATAGGCTCAAGTCTGCCATGGAATAACCAATGGCAACTATATGACCATGTACAATAGATCCAGTGTTGAAAGAAGCTTGTGAGGGCGGGTGGACGGTTTGGGGCCTTATGTGGGCTGTGGTCGTTGGTAAAAGAAAATAAGTAATATGTAATTTCTCCGAGTGGGTGGGTTCGATTGTGAACCCACCCATTTTCCATTGAACACAGCTATGGTTCTTTCTGTAAACAAAATCACTAATTTGTCCGATACATACATAAGGATGATTTATTGTTAAATATACCCTTGAAAAATATCATTTCACATATCGTTTATATTAGACTTCATTTAAGGATAACCAGCTACTTTATACGCATTAACTTTATACGAATGCAGTAATCAGAAAGGAGATAGGACTTGAATCGTGAAGAGGTTTTTCGACATTTTACAAATGAGATCTATGAACCCCTAAAGCATCGAATGTTATTCGCATTGGAAGCCCATTTTCAAAATCATAAGCATGCCTTGGCTAAGGCATTTCGAAATTCACTGGGGCAGATATTTGAGAAAGTCAAGTTGATGCAGCAAGAAGGTAACAAACAGGCGTTGGGATATATATCTTATTCTATGCTTCGTACCGAATTAGCAAACGGAAGGGCGACCTATTTAGTGGAGGCGCTGGATAAAAGATGGTTTATGGATCTCCATACTTGCCGAGAAACCTATAATGCGGATTGGGCATTTCGCTACTTGGACGAGTGGGAGACGGAATTAAGTAAGCACGCTAAGAAATACGGTGGAAGAATCGGATTAGATGATATTCAGAGGATGAAATTGCACGTGGCAGTACATGTTCATCAATATATCATTGCTTTGGCGCGTTTTAGTATAACAGAACAATGGTTGGATGAAATTCAATTTGCCCATGAGATACAGTTGGAAGATGTGTTCGAAGTGAGAATCGGAGAGTATTTAGACCACAGTGAAGTCGTCTATAAACGAGATGTGCGTGTCAAAGACTCCATTGTGATTAAAGACTGGCTAGAGGAAAAAAAGCCCTACGACTACATACATGAGGTTTTCCGCAGGATCGATGGGTCTCAAGGAAATTATGAGGGAATACGTCTACAATATGCTGATTTGAGTGAAAGTTCCTTTAACAATAGTGTTTTTACGGGAGGAAATTTGATTGGTTCCCGTTGGAATGAAGCATATTTAATAGAAGCTGACTTCAGCGGTTGTTTGATACAAGAAGCACGTTTTGAAAAAGCCAACTTAAGAGAAGCTTCTTTTCGAGATGCAGTAGCTGTACCTGGAATATACCAGTCTGAACGATGGGAAAGACCTGGTTTTCAACCCGTAAGTTTTGCAGGAGCAGATCTTACAGGAGCCACATTTCAGGGCGCTTACTTACAGGATGCAGATTTCACCGGGGCTATATTGCAGGGGGCCGACTTCATTGGTGCAGCTATAGAGGGGGCCTGTTTCAAAGGAGCGGTGCTGGATGGAACCCGATTTAGTTTAGGCATGCATCCAGTTGCCCGGGATCTAACTTCATTTGGATGAAACCATGTGGGACAGACGCAATGGAAGGGACGTGGCATAGTGGAGTTTTTTCTTTGTCAACATGATGATCGGATGTTATATTCTGCTGTTCCCGTATGGGACGAAGAGGCCAATGCAGAGATGGTAAATATAAATGATTGGACGGAATGGCCCTCTTCTTATGCTGCACAGTTTAAGGTCAAGGGTCACGAATACACGGTTTACCCTGATATTCTGATGGGTTCCAGGATGATGGTATCTGATGCTGTGCATGAGTTGTTACAGGTCTATACACCGAGCCTGTTCAGTCGGATGGCTTTGTTTCGGGATATGGAACGTTCTCAGCAAAAGTTGTACTGGATGATTCAGCCCCCTTTAGTGAACTGTGTAGGTGAGCTAAGTAAATTTCATCCCGGAGGAACATTGATGGAACTGGTAGTGGATCGAGAGCGCACTGAGGGAAGACCCCTGTTGCAAGTTCAAGGGTTGCGTGAAACCTGCATATTAGTAAACCTGGCATTAGCAGAAAGTCTGTTGCGGAGGGGAACGAGTGGTATCTCCTTTCAGGAAGTCGATATGCAGTAACGAAATGGGAGGAGATATTTGTGGAACATCTGGATAAGAAAATTGTTTCTTTGCTACATACGGTAACATCAGAAAATGCCGAAAATAATCCATCCTTAACTAAGGATGAAGCTTTGAGTCACGCACACGAGAAAGAACTGTTTGGGCAGCCTTTACAAACATTCATGCAACTTGATGGAGAAAGTCTGATTTTTGCTCAGCGGTATTTAGTGGATGAACGCATCAGTATAACAATGCCAAAGAGCTTTCGGGATATGCCAATTGACGAGCAACTATTAAAATATCCTTCTCATCATCGCCCAGATTTTATTTTCACTAATGAGGCAGGCACGATTAACTTAACCTTCAAGCATACCGAAAGCCCGTTGCAAACAGAAGAGTTGGAGGACTTTACGGATGAGATGGCTCTGGTGGTAAAACAAACCCAGAAGTTGACCGAATGGTTTGGCCATGAAGTGTTGGAGGTAGGAGAGAATCGAATAGGATACTGCGAATTCATGACGCCTGTATGGAATGCACGTATGTATAATTTATCCTTTTTCACAGTATTGGAAGGACGGGCGCTAATGTGCGCGTTTAACTGTACGGAAGAAGAAATGGTGACCTGGAAGCCTGTTGCCCGCAGTATGCTGCTAACGTTGAAAATCGAACCCGAGCGAAAGGAAAGTAAACCCTTATGACATTAACTAACATTACATATGATCGGCTGCAAATTACACCATTTGAATTGGTGAGTATTCAGGAATTGCGTATGACCAAGCGGTTGAATGAGCATACCCGGCTCTCTTTTACAGCTATTTTACCTGAAGAATTACAGGACAGTTATGTTCAATTGATCGAAGCCGATTCCCCGGTTTGTGTATCACAATTGGATGAGGCAGGAACACCAACACCGCTATTTAACGGAACGATACTTCATATGGAAGTCAAAGCTGTCCGAGATGTGTATTACCTGGAGGTCGAGGCTATATCACACACGTATAAACTGGATATTCGCAAAAAAGACAGGTCCTTTCAGGATAAAAATATGAAGGTAGAGGAATTGCTGCGGGCTGTAGGTAGGGATTATCCCGGTTTTGACATTATTGATTCGGCTACAGGGGGAGCAGCTTTAGGTCGCATAGCGGTCCAATATCGTGAAACAGATTGGGAGTTCCTCAAGCGGATCGCTTCGCGTTATCATACTTCACTCACGCCTGCCTCTGTGTTTGATGTGCCGAAGTGTTATTTTGGTGTTGAGGAGACCCAGTCAGGACTTGATTTAACGAATTATCATTATACCGTCAGTAAACGAGTTGCGGATTATCGTTATTTTAACGGCAATGATACAGCACATGTAAACGAGCATGATTTTATTGATTATCTGGTTGAGGCGGAGCAAGTTTTGGAGTTAGGCAGCACCGTTACTTTTAAGGGTAAAAGCTTGTACGTGTACAAGGTAGACACTCACATGCAAAAGGGTGTGCTGCAACACGTGTATACCTTAACTTCTCACAAGGGGTTGAGGCACAAGGAAGTCTTTAACGAACAGCTTATTGGTCTGTCTTTACCAGGTAAAGTCATTCAGGTAGAGCGAGATCGTATCAAATTACATTTGAATATAGATGCCGTTCAAGACCCTACGAAGGCTCACTGGTTCACGTATGTTTCTCCTTATACTGCGGAAGGACATAGCGGATGGTACGTGATGCCTGAGTTGGGAGATACCGTGCTACTCTATTTCCCTGCCCATCGGGAAGAAGAAGGCATGGCAAGTACATCTTTGCGCCAAAAGAATCAGAGTGTAGAGCAGCATACTCTTGCTAATCCCGACATCAAATTATTTCGTACGGCCCACGGTAAGGAAATCAAATTAACTCCTGATGAAATTGTAATCACCAGTAAGGAGGGAGCTGTGTATATACAGTTAAATGAGAAAGATGGTATTCATATTGTAAGCGACAAACAGATTCATTTCTCAGCAGGAGGAAATATTTCCATTCATTCCGGCAGTAAAGTGAGAATCACGGCAGGGAATGAAATTCAAATGACTAGCAAAGGCAGCACCATATCACTGGGCGGAATGACAAATGTTCTTGGCAGTGAAGTGAAGACGAACTAAGAAAGGAATGAAAGGGGGAATAGAAGAATGGCAAATAAGTCTCATTCCGATAAGGAACCTATTCAAGCTGGACGGGGAAGTAAACAAGGATATGTTGTTGCTGGAGCGATCTTAAGCTGCAGCTTTGGTACGCAACCGACACGTCTCAAACGTCCGTTCAGTCACGGAGTATATGTAAAAGATAAAGCGCAAATGAACGTTACAGATTACTTGCCAGGAACCAATATCAGCAATTTCGGTCGTTGCTCCTGTCCAGCTAATCCAGCGGTCAAAAGCAGTGACATGGTGGATATCTACGGGGTGAAAAAAGCGAACTGTGTTCCGGTCATCACCGGACCCTGGATCGGCGGCAAAAGTGATGTGCTTGTGGAGGGAGAACCAGCCTTGCTGGATCAATGCTCGAATGCGTGCCTACACGGGGGAATGATTCGGATTACAGACGATGGCCAGACGCTGGAGTAAGGAGGTACAAGTTGAATCACACACAAACGATGTTAACGTATACGGAGTTGGAATGTACAGGTCCATTTCCTCTTCAAACGATAAGCGAACTGCGTATTGAACGAAAATTAAATGACCATGCCCGGTTAAAGATCAGTGGATGGTTAGATGAAGAGCAGAGAGATCATTACATAGAACAGGATCAGGATAACGAACCGGTCATTATCCGTACCAAAACAGAGAATGGTCAGCCTGAACGCATTTTGTTCCATGGTTTACTGGTCCATGCAGAAACACGGATGGTGCGTGGCATCTATTATGTGGAGCTTGAAGCCGTTTCTCATACGATTCAGTTGGATATCACACCTGTAACACGTTCTTATCAGGATACCTTAATGCCCTACGGAAATTTGATCAAGCAAATCATTCAGAAGTACAATCAGGCCGATGTTATCGATAACGTAACAGACGGTACTATCTTGCATGAATTTACTTTACAATATCGAGAGACGGATTGGGCCTTTCTCAAACGGATGGCTTCCCGGTTTGGAACGGTGTTGATCCCAGAGATTTCATTGAATGGACCTAAATTCTGGTTTGGTATGCCTGAGGGGCAGTACGTTGAGATGAAGCATCCGGTTTACCGTACTCGACGTAGTTTTGATCCGAAAAGGATAGCGGAATTCAGCTACATGATGGAGAGTGAAACGCTTGCCAGGCCCGGAGACCTCACGAATTGGAATGGTGAGCAATGGATGGTGGCAGAAGTCACTTCTGAATTGCGGAAAGGGTTGCTATTACACGAATATGAACTGGTTCGCGAACAGGGACTTCAGCAAACAGAGATTTTGTGCCCTCACCTCACAGGAGCTTCACTCGAAGGACGTGTAATAGAAGCCAAATCAGGCCGAATCCGTGTTCATCTTACAGTGGATGAAAAACAAGATCGGGATAAGGCGTGGTGGTTTCCATATGCCAGCAGTTATACCGCCGAAGGACATAGCGGGTGGCACGTCATGCCGGAACGAGGAGATACAGTATCTGTCCGCTTCCCTACAGAGCAGGAGGCGGATGGATATGCGGCAAGTTCCATACGACAAGGGCGAAGCTCGTCCCCCAAGCTCACTGATCCAGCCACCAAGTATTGGGGGACTCCTCATGGCAAGGACATCAAGCTGAGTAACAGTGAATTGAAGGTGACGGCTAAATCGGAACAGGTTCACATTTCAATGAATGGTTCAGGAATTCAGGTCGTCAGTGAACATGAATTGTCATTGTCGGCAGGCAAGACGCTCTCCTTGCATGCAGACGGGGAGCTGAATATTCAAGCTGCCGAGGCTATTTATTTCAAAGCGGGCAGCAGTAGCTTGGTGTTGGATGGAGAAACGGATATACGGTCCGCTAAAGTACAGCTGGAAGGCACGGTTAAAAGACCGGTTTTTGTTGCTGATTTAGCACCGATTTGGGAACCACCACTAATGTCTATGAAAGCTTATGCGGAGGCGCAGGCGGCGAAAAGTGCAGCAAACAGCAGTACAGGGGGAAGCTCCAATTCAAGCGTTACATCGAAAGATAAGGGAGCCGTTAAGTCAGCCGTAAACACTCCGAATTCACCGAAGGCTAGTCTACTCGATGGCGTATTGGGACTAGCCCAGAAAGTATGTGATGTGGCTGCGTCTATTCCTGTATTGGGTGCCATACCGAAAGCAGCAAGTCAAAAAATAGCTTCGATTCGTTCCGAAGTGGCTTCCTCTGGACCGTCATCCATAGTTAAATATGCGGCAGCCGGATTGTCCATGATTGCCAGCGTACCTTCCCATGGTTGGGGAGTGGTGTTGGGGAAGACGGCCAAGGTTGCTGCTCAAACCTTACATGCGCACGCGGAGGAACAGAGGGCTCGTGAACGGCATGCGACGATGGATTTTCTTGGTAAGGTATGGACGAGTGCCAGAGGGTATGGAGAAGTACAATCCATACATGACTTCATCAACTATGTAAAGGGAGTCAATCAGGCTTCCGTCCAAGCCTATAGCGATATTCCTTCTGATATACGGGAACGATGGTATCAAAGAAATGTGGATCAACAGTTTGAGGATGCGCTGAATGCCTATTATAATAATCAGGATCTCTCCACAGATATAGTCGCATTAATGGAACATCAACGGCAGACAGACAATCATTTTCGATATAGTGACAGAGCTTTGATGAGTTCCAAGTATCGGGATGATATGAAAGGGTACACGACAGAACAGAAGAAATATCTAATTGATTTTCTGAATTCAATTGACGAATATAGAAAAGAGTATGGGCCGTATAGGGAAAGCCCTTTTATGAAAGACCTGGATGAGACTGAGCGGATTGTGTTTAATGAAATCAAAAACTTTGCCTATGAGAGTGTAGAGGACATGGCAGAGAGGCTCCGGAATTTCCCTAATATAGATATTCGCCAAATGGTGATCGATAACATCGAAGGAAAACAAGACGTAGCAGATAAAATTGTTAAAGTCATAACGGATCCAGATGCTGCTTATGAAAAAACGATAAACAGCTCCAAACAAGAAAATGCCCGTCTGTTAGTAGAAGCAGCATTTTTATTTGCCGTTGGAAGGAAAGGAAAGAATCATTCTAAAGATGACGGTGCTTCACCAGGGGGATCGCATAAGAAGGATGATCATTCTTCTGAGGGGACGAATAATGGTGGCCCGAAACCTAGTGGGGCTGAGCCGAATTTTAGCCCGAATTTCGATAAAAAATTAAAAAAACATGCTCAAGATATCTATGAAACTTCAAGGGATTTAGGTGTTCCGGTTAAAAAAGGGGATAAAGAAGGGATGAAAGAGTTTGTTTCCTCAATTGTAAATGACTCAAAAAATCTCGCTAATTCGAAACCTTTTGAATGGAATACAATCGAGTCTGTAGACGCTTTTGTTAAGGGGGATGCAGTTGTTTTAGTTAATCGACAAACAAACGAAATATTGACTTTCTTAAATAAAAAAGGAGATCGTTTATCAAGTAAGTTAAAATCCGAATTAGATTTGATTGGAGAGTGAGGACGACTATGAATAACTATATAATATCTTTTACAAAAAAGTTTGATTATTTTTTCGAGCAAAAAGAAATCTCAAATATTATTTATTTACATGATGAGGATGATAATGAGAGATTAGACCATGTCCTTTTCCTTGAGAAAGATGATGATAATGTTATAGGCTTGTATATAAGAGGCATGAATCCGTTAATCTCAGTGAATAGAATTTACGATTTGGATGATTTTAATTTATTTGCAAGTTATGAAGGATTGGTTGAATCTAAGGAAAATATTAAACTCAGAATAGAGTATATAGGTTTGTTTTTTAGTACTCAATACAACGAATTATTGGGTTTCTATTTGGCGAATAACGATGCATCTAGTTCTATATTTGTATTATTTTTACAAGATGAAATTTATGTGGAAAAGGATTGTAGTAAATATGAGGCTAGTAGGGCGCTTGAAAAAAGGTTTTCGACTGAAGGTTTTATAACATACGAAAAAAAACGTGAGACTGACTGGAAAAAAATAAACTTCTAACCGAAAAAAAATTACTTTTTATTTTAATGTATTGCGACCTTCAGTGGAATATATGTTGGATATCACCAAAATTTTAATTGAAAATGGTATTGATATTAACGCCTTGGATAAATTTAATGCAGTACCTTTAAAGTATGCAATTACTATAACAAAGATTACTACTAACGAATTAAAGCCAATATATTTTTATTTATTGAAGAACGGATCGGATTACAATAATAAATATATATCTGGTAAATCGTGTATTGATTATTCAAAAGAATATTCATGGAGGAATGAAGTCATAGATATCATAAAGGAGTTCAAAGATGGAGATAAATAACAGTGAATATGGTGGCTTCTTGGTTTCAAAAAATATTACTTTGGGGTTACCTATTAGATATTCTTTTAGAGAAAAAAGTTCTATACCACATTTAAATGGATGGAATTTTTATTCTATAAATGATGACGAAGAATACATTAATGATTCAAGAAATTTTGCAATACTTAGTGCTGAATCTATATATGGAATTTCTCCTATCATGTTAGGGATCTTTAATGCTCCTTATGGCACAGATTTATGTTGGCTATACGAAGAAGGAGTCCATACAGGATTCTATGACTTATTATTTGAAAAAGAGGTTACAATTGGTGAGATTCTAAAACAGACTTAGGTAATGGGGTAACCCAATACCGAATGATTTCATCATTCAAGAAATAACACATATAACTCTTTATTTGCTTGTACGCACATAAATGCTTGAAGTTTATAATCTAAATAACGCTAATGCGTTACATTAAACAGGTCCATTATGGTAGTCAGGCACCACCATGATTGACCTGTTTTTTATTACCTCCGGTTTCTCATGTTTTTATCAAATATATCGCAACAATGTAATAATCCAAGACGATAGATATAATGCAAGTGACATGATTTACAGAGCTAGTCTGCAAGTTTTCATAGTCATACATCGACCACTGTAGTAAGAGGCCTTAATTGAACATCATTAAAAATACGGAAGGTCAACTCCCATATCACTATAATACAAGTGGCAAATCCGGCAAAGGTTTTGCCTGATGGGGGAACGAATGAACAACGTACTACTTTCTATTACAATATATCTGTTGAATACCAAAAAGTGCATATCAATTTATATAACTAACTGGCTTTATCCTTAGGGATTGGTACAACATTGCACCATCCATAAATCATGGGGGTTAAGTCTAGCATTGAAACTAGTAAATGGTGATTCTTATCTTCATCTCCGTTATCAACCGTGGTAACAGAAGAAATCTCGAAAATACAGCCTCTGCATTGAGACGTATCCTAGTTTTAGGCACTGATTGGTATACTGGTTCAAATAAAAGCGGCGGTTGGAACAGAAGTAATTCTGTCTTAACCACCGTTTTTAGCTGTCCAATTTTGGGCTTATTTTGTCTTTGAGGAAAACCAAGTAAATATAGAAAAACTGGAATAGAGGCGAGAATAATGCAACGGAAAAGCTTTTATTTTAAACATTCGTCAGAAATAAGAAAGAATGAAAAATTGGCTTATACTATTTCAAAACTTGGGTCTTTCGAATGGGTTAGAACTGTTATGTATTTTGAGGATGATATATTTAAATTACCTCCAGGATTCTTCTTTAGGTTTTCTAACGGGGAGGAAATATATAATCAATTGAAAGAATGTATAAGATCGTTTGATGGAAGGCTTAGTTGGATTATGTATATGAGTAAAGATACAAAGAATAAAAATTATATTATTGAACCCACTGAAGTGTACATGGCAAAGTCTACAGATGAATTTCACGAGCATTACAATGTAAAAGAGATTTTAAAAGATAGATACAGCTATATATGCGAGACAGCAATCCAGGATATTGAGCCGTTTTGTAAGCATATTGAGACTTGGTTTAATTTGGAGGATGCAAGACCTGTATTACCTAAAATGCCATGAGTGATCTTTATTAGGTGCGACTAAAGTTTAAAGAGAGGGACATTTATTTAGCGGAAGAGAATGAACATACCCTGGGGCATTATCACATTCAAATCACAGCGCGATCCACTAGTCAATGCAGCAACTGCTGTCGTCCAAAGACTATGTTGTGTTTGTCTTCGCTGTGCTAGGTGAGCTTGATTTAATAATCCAAGGAATTGGGTTCGAAAAACGGAAGGGAATGGCCTCACTAGTAACGTGCTTCTGCAGGTAGAGGAAAACGAAAAGGACCTTGCCGTGTAGGACACAATGGAGGAGGGAACATTTGAAGCCTTGGAATGTGCCCTCTCGCCCCAAGGTCAATGCAGAGTGGAGTATTGGCATGGAGATGCTAACGGATTGGTACATGGCAAGCCGCTAGACCAGATCCCTCAGAAATAAGAGTGCTAGGTATGGTACACGAAGGATCTACCATTTACATTGGTTCCGATGAGAATGCAGTTGTAGGACTGGATTATCGACGTAAGGGAGTAGAAAATGTGTGCGTTACTGGTGCATCTCTCTGGCCTGTTAGTGGTTCTTGGAATCCAACTTTGGCCATGGTAGTTTTGCCCAGAATTCTTTAACCCGAATCTATATCTATTTTCTGAAGAAAAAGTAAAAGAGAAGATTGAAATCATTACGAAGAAAACAAAAGATATCATCTTTGTTTGTGAAGTAAACAACGAGGTAATAGGATATATTCACGGAAGCCCATATGAGTTGCTTTTTTCTGACCCTTTAGTAAACCTCTTGGGATTTGTTGTTAAAGAAAAGTATAGAAATCAAGGTGTAGGCAGCATATTGATTGAGCATCTTGAGCAGTGGGGGAAAAACAATGGATTTTCTGGTATTAAGCTGTTGTCCCACCCAAGCAGAATACATGCCCACAGGTTCTACGAACGACATGGCTATATGTTTACAAAGGAGCAAAAAAATTATATAAAAATGTTCAAATAAAACATATTCATCACGACAATTGGATATCGCTAATTTAAATTTTTTAAGAGTCAGTAGCTATAGAACTTTATGCTACTGGCTTTTTTATAAATTTATTATATTAGAAACTTATATAAATTAGTGATATAATTTTGACATGAAACCTAAAACTCATACCACCGATCTCAATGTCGCCGATTTCACTATGGTGATCGAAGATCTGACGAGGATACTTATTCGGTTACCATCAATTGAGAAACTAAGCTTCACAACGCTTTCCGTTCTACACACATTGTCTCGCAAGAGCCCCATGAGACTTACTGAGTTGACAGCTACTGAGCAAGTCACGCAGTCGGCAATCACACAGTTGGTGATCCGGCTTGAACGAGACGGATTTGTCGAGCGTCGACCAGATCCAAATGATGGCCGAGTGGTTCAAGTACATATTACCGCACTGGGCGCAAATGTTATTGACTCGCGTCGTCTGGATCGCATGGCACAGCTCTCGAAATTCATTGAAGGGCTCGCATTGGAGGAAAAACAGGCAATTGCATCCGCATTACCCGCATTAAGGCGTATAGTCAAACTTGGAAACGGATCGTAGACGCAGTTAGTGCATCCATTCGAACAAGGAGGAACACTTATGACCACAGCTCCTTTCATGCTTGAACCCAGTCCGATCTACGTATCGGATGAGTTACTTACTGATCTTCAAAATCGTCTAAAGTCCACTAGATGGCCTCTCGATGCCGGTAATGATGACTGGTTTTACGGCGTTAGTCGAAACTATCTTGAAGGACTTGTCGTCTATTGGATTAATAAGTTTGACTGGCGCAAATCCGAGAATGCGATCAACGCCTATGAACACTATAACGTAAATGTTGACGGAGTTTCGGTGCACTTTATGCGTAAACCAGGCATTGGGCCCAATCCTATGCCATTAATCCTGTCCCATGGTTGGCCTTGGACATTCTGGCATTGGTCTAAAGTTATTGATCCATTAGCAGATCCGGGCGCATTCGGGGGTGACCCAGCTGAAGCCTTCGACGTAATTGTACCCTCACTTCCTGGGTTTGGATTTTCGACGCCACTTCCAAACAACCCGGACATGAACTTTTGGAAAATGGCCGATCTCTGGCATACACTTATGACTGGTGTTCTCGGCTATGAAAAATACGCGGCAGGGGGATGCGATGTAGGCGCTCTCGTGACGGGTCAACTGGGACACAAATATAGTGACGAGCTCTACGGAATTCATATCGGGTCTGCTCAAAAACTGAGCTTGTTTAACGGGGATCGCGCTTGGGATCTCGCCGGAGGCCGTCCTCTCCCCGACGACCTTCCTGAGAAAATCCGAACGGAGATTTTGGAGCTTGATCGTCGTTTTGCATCGCATCTCGCCGTACACGTTCTTGATTCCAGCACACTTGCCTACGGACTGAGTGACTCTCCAGTAGGAATGCTTGCATGGATCTTGGAACGATGGTCCAGATGGAGTGATAATAATGGTAACGTCGAGAATGTCTTTTCGAAGGACGATATCCTTACACACGCAACAATCTTCTGGGTAAACAACGCCATCGAAACCTCAATGCGCGTCTATGCGAACGCAAACCGCTATCCATGGACACCCGCTCATCATCGCTGGCCTGTCGTTGAGGCACCAACTGGTATAACCTTCGTGGGCTACGAAAATCCGCCGGGTATCACGACCGAAAATCGCGTACAGAATTTTCTCGACAGCGATCGTGCTCCTTGGTATAACCATGTCAACATCACAGCCCACGAACATGGGGGACACTTCATCCCCTGGGAGATTCCGGACAAGTGGGTCGAGGATCTGCGACGAACTTTCCGTAGCATGTCGTATCACTGATCCAGCTTGGAAGGTATTTTAACAGCGTAACAATTCGCAGGGCAGTGCTATAAGGAAGCTGTGGATTCAATTCTAGAATGGCTGCAGAGATTTTGAGATGTATAGGAGCCTTCAGCTTCTATAGAAGCAATAAAGCCGCCCAATCCAGTTGGGCGGCTTTACTCTACAACAAATTTATATGTTACTGTCTGTTCGAGCTCCAGCTTCTTTTCTTGAGCAAATAGATTGCGGCTATCAGAATGAACCACACCGGTGTAACAAATAGCGCCACTCTCGTATCCTCGGCCAATGCCAAGATAACCAGAACGAAGACGAGAAAAGCTAGCACAATATAGTTAGACAGTGGGTACAGCGGCAGCTTGAATGTGTTGCGGCGGGCCAGCTCCGGCCGCGTGCGGCGATATCTCAGATGGCTGATTATGGTTATTCCCCAGACAAAGATAAAGCAAACGGTCGACACACTCGTAATCAGGGTAAATACCCCCTCAGGCATCACATAGTTCAGGATAATCGCGATCAGAATGACAATACTGGAGAACAGCAACGCATTTGACGGAACCTTCCTGCTGTTCAGCCGGCCCAACGAACTGGGAGCGTTGCTGTCCTTGGCCATGGAGAACACCATTCGGCTTGTACTAAAAATAGCACTGTTGCAGGCTGAAGCCGCAGAGGTCAGCACAACAAAGTTGACAATCCCTCCTGCTGCGGTAATACCAATGGCTGTAAATACCTGTACAAACGGACTTTCACCCGGTACAATCTCGTTCCACGGATAAATACTCATGATGATCAGCAGTGCGCCGACATAGAAGAGCAGAATCCGGATTGGGATATTATTGATAGCCTTTGGAATTACCTTCTCGGGGTCCTTGGTTTCCCCTGCCGTCAATCCAACAAGCTCCATGCCTACGAAGGCGAAGACCACCATTTGAAAAGAAAGCAGAAAACCATGAATCCCTTTCGGGAACATTCCGCCATGATTCCAGAGATTAACGAAGCTCGACGGTCCTTTGGTGGTGGAGAAGCCTTTGACAATCATAAATAAACCGACGAGAATCAGAGCCAGAATCGCCAATACCTTGATCAGGGCAAACCAAAATTCCATCTCCCCGAACAGCTTAACCGTTGCCAGGTTCATAAGGAGCAGAATCACAAGGGCGATTAACCCCGGCATCCACTGAGGAATCTGCGGAAACCAATATTGCGTATACAGCCCGACCGCCGTCAGATCCGCCATCGCAATCGAAATCCAGCAGAACCAGTAGGTCCAACCGGTAATAAAAGCGGCCATATTCCCTAGATAGTCCTTTACAAAATCAACAAACGAATGATATTCCAAATTACTGAGCAGTAACTCTCCTAATGCACGCATTAACAGGAACAAAACCATACCTGTAATGATGTAGGCGATCAGGATGGACGGACCTGCCAGATGAATCGATTTGCCTGCCCCGAGGAACAAGCCGGTACCAATGGCACCTCCGATGGCCATCAGCTGTACATGCCTGTTTTTTAACCCCCGTGTTAACGTTTCTCCCTGCATGGTATCTCACCACTCTCTTTCTGTAAATACTCTCAATGGACTGAAAATTTTTATACCTTTCATATTATAATAATTTGACCAGAATACCTATCCTTAAGCTGAAATTTTTTAGTTCATACAAAAAAGCCCACCTTTCACGGTTGGACGAGCTTCATAAAAAATTCTATTGTTTTCTGCCAAGAATCTGATTGACCATAAGAATTCCCTTTTAATGTACCACCGCAAGTGAAAACGCCTAAACCCATTTTTACGTTCAATGTTTCACTTAAGGGTACAACATACGGTATTGGTAATGAGTGACCTAAACCTTCATACGCTAAAAAATTGTAGTCATATTTGTAATTATGTTTTGCCAAAGTGTCCATCACTTCAACACATGCATCATAAGTATTCCACACATTATCTTCCTGACCTGTAATTAATAATAAATCTGCATTTGCATTCTCTGTTTTTATTCGGGCATCTTCTTTATTTTTTGCTACTTCTACACTTTTTTTATATGTAGTAGTAAGTCCAAAAGGTGTACATATCGCAAAACCCCCTTAATAGTATAAAAATTTCAAGTAGCAATAATGTTATATTTTTAATCTCCACCATTTATATGACCTTTATTTGGAGTTAGGCAGGTGCTTACAAGAGGATAAATTAATCAGCGAAAAAATCCTCAGATCATTTACGAATCGGCGCTGCAAGGTCTATACTGTAGTATAAAAAAGGAAGTTATGCATGTTCAGAACGTTGAATCGGAGACTAAATGCCGCTATGCCGCTGATTACGCCCATCAGCATTCTAATCGGCGTCCTGATCGGTACGCCGTTGTCGGAATACACCGGATTCTCTCCCTGGCTATTTGCATTCATGACCTTCGCGGGCAGTATCAGCATGGGTTTCAAAGATTTTGTCCATGTGATGAAGCATCCCGGCCCGCTGATTGCCTGCCTGTTCATTCTTCACCTGGCTATGCCGATGCTCGCGATGATGCTCGGACACTTGGCTTTCACCGCCGATCCTTATACGATTACCGGGCTTATTCTTGGTGCGGCTATCCCTACGGGCATTTCCAGCTTCGTGTGGGTTAACATTTACAAAGGCAATACGGCGTTGACGCTAGCCATCATTTTGATTGATACAATTTTGGCCCCATTCGCCGTTCCCGGCATTATGTCCCTGCTGGTCGGAGCGGACGTGCATCTTGATACTTGGGCAATGATGCAGAGCCTGTTCTGGATGATTGTCGTTCCTTCGTTAATCGGCATGGTGTTGAACGAATGGACCAAAGGGAAGATCAAGCAGGTGTGGGGACCTCGGCTTGGCCCGTTCTCCAAGTTGGCTATGGCTCTTGTCGTGATGATTAACGGATCTGTAATTGCGCCCTATCTGGTGGATTTTAATCTAAAGCTTGTCGGAGTATGCCTATCGATAATCGCCCTTGCTTCCACTGGATATGTGATCGGTTACCTGATCTCCAGACTGATGCGGTGGAATGATGCCGACCGTACGGCACTTGTCTTTAACGGCGGCATGCGCAATATCAGCGCAGGAGCCGTGCTTGCCATCACCTACTTCCCAGCTCCGGTAGCGCTGCCTGTGGTGCTCGGAATGATTTTCCAACAATCCACAGCGTCTCTGGTCGGATTTCTGTTGAGCCGTCATGACCGAGGCAAGGCCAAGGAGCGGCGAATCGCCGCCTAGACCTGCTCAATGAGAAATACTTCTGATATTGCCGATATAAAAAAATAGGCAGCCATTAAGCTGTCTATTTTTTAATTTGGTCTTGCTGTTTTTTTAATTTTCACAACGGCTTGCCCCTGAGTAAGGTGGCAGGGCTATAACC
The DNA here is from genome assembly GCF_059772165.1 of Paenibacillus sp. TY11. Classification (NCBI taxonomy): domain Bacteria; kingdom Bacillati; phylum Bacillota; class Bacilli; order Caryophanales; family Paenibacillaceae; genus Paenibacillus; species Paenibacillus sp. TY11. The sequence goes on from NZ_JCBAIQ010000010.1 coordinate 127,158, forward strand.
GATATGGTCACCGAAGTTTTAAAATATCTTTCTCTTACCAGAAGAAAGATATCCGAGCTCTTCCCGGTATTTGGCCACCGTTCTGCGTGACAACTCCAGCCCTTCCTTTGTCAGCAGTTCTGTGATTGCCTGATCCGAAAACGGTTTTTGCTTTTCTTCGTCGTCGATGATCTGCTTAATACGCATTTTTGCACTCTCCGATGAAGTGGCATCTCCGTCTTTCGACACTAGGGCTGAGGTGAAGAAATATCTGAGCTCGAACAATCCACGGGGCGTCTGTATGTATTTATTACTGACCGCACGGCTGATCGTGGATTCATGTAAGCCAGTTATTTCAGCAATCTCCTTTTGGGTCATCGGTTTGAGATAATGAACGCCATGCTCGAGAAATTCCCGCTGTCTATCAACAATGGCTTGGGCTACACGCATCAGGGTCATGCGGCGCTGTTCAAGGCTATGAATAAGCCATAATGCCGTATTCATCTTTTCATGAAGAAATTGCTTCTCATCCCCCACCACCTGCTCCCGGAGCATACGCTGGTAAAAAGGGTTAATTCCGACGCGTGGAACTGTGATATCATTAACTGTCACAAGATAGTCGTTCTTGGATGTTACTACCGAGATGTCTGCTATATTATACTGGTGTTCATATTGGGCAAATACCGCTCCTGGACAAGGATTCAATTTGCGTATTTGGTCGGTTATTTGCTGTACCTGGCGAATGTCGATACCCAGAGCATCCGCAATTTTTTGTATGCGGTTACATGAAAGGTTGACCATATGATGTCGTACGATCTCTTCCATGTAAACATCAACCTTACCGGCATACCGAAGCTGCAAAAGAAGACATTCCTCCAGGCTGCGGGCGGCGATTCCTGCCGGTTCAAAGCCTTGGATCAGAGCAAGTATATTTTCAACCTCTTCGGCAGGGACATCAAGTATTCTGGCAGCTGCATTTACGTCCAATTCGAGGTAGCCTTTTTCATTTAAATTTCCAATAAGAAACGTTGCAATCATCCGCTGCAATTTGGATAGCCCACGGACTAGCCCGAGTTGCGCTTTGAGATGTCCAAATAAATTATCTGCAGGGTTAGAGACAAAATCCAGAAGATCTACCGGATTATCGCTTTTTCGTGGTGAATATTCTTCCCCCTCACTTATCCTTTCGCAGGACATGTCGATCTCTGTCAAATCAATAACCGGATTTTCATTCGCTTGTTCATGGAGATAGGACATTAGATCGGCCGAAGAATATTGAAGGATTGTGATGGCTTGTCGTAATTCAGGAGTCATAACCATCCTGAATGTCTGCTCTTGCTGTAATCCGTATCGTATCATTTTTATCTCATCTCCTTGCGGGGCAACAACTTATTTGTTAAGTTTATACAATTATACTGCAACCTTTGATCTAAGAAAATAAGTAAATTGAGTGGGTTAAAATTCAAATTTGCGATAGCTCCAATGAGCGTGTATCAAATTTCAGATTAGCTTGTCAGTTGCTTTTATTGTAGAGGATTACTTGATTTTTTCTATACTAATTAAATAAGGACTAGTTCAGGCTGGGGGGGATACTGTGAAACGAATTGATGAGATTTTAGAATATATTGCCAATGGCACAAAGAAACTGACGGTAGAGGCTTTGCTGGATGGCGGTGGAATTACGGCTGCGGAAATAGCCGATCATCAGAATATGCTGAGAAATAATGTGAGCAAGGAGCTGAATAGTCTACTTCGGGGCGACTTGATTATTAAAATCAAGGGGAGACCCGTCAAGTTTTTGCACAAGCAGGTGATCGAGGAGATCTTTCGGGTCCAGCTTAAAGAGAAACAAATCCAAATAAACAGCATTAATGAAATATTGCTGCCTGAAGAGCAAGTCGATCCGTTTCACTCCCTAATCGGTTTCATGGGGAGTATGAGAAACCAGGTTGAGCAGGGAAAAGCGGCCATATTATACCCGCCGAAGGGCCTGCATACGCTGATTGTGGGACAGACTGGCGTAGGAAAAACGATGTTTGCCAGATTGATGTATAATTATGGAAAGTATATGAAACGGTTTTCGGAGCAAGCACCATTTATCGTATTTAACTGCGCCGATTATTACAATAACCCTCAACTGCTACTTTCTCATATTTTTGGTCATGTGAAAGGGGCGTTTACCGGGGCTGATCGGGAAAAGGAGGGACTGGTCGAGAAAGCTGATGGAGGTATCCTGTTTTTGGATGAGATTCACCGGTTGCCTCCGGAAGGTCAGGAAATGATTTTTTATTTCATGGACACGAACAGTTACAACAAATTGGGTGAGTCAGAGCGTAAACGGGATGCGAATGTGCTGCTCATCGGTGCTACGACAGAAGATCCCGGCTCTTCCATGCTTAAAACCTTTATCAGACGGATACCGATTACAATTAACATTCCTTCCCTGCAAGAACGAGCAGTTGAGGAGCGGTTTTTGATCCTGAAGCATCTCTTCGCAAACGAGGCCCATCGTGTTAACAAGCCCATTCGGGTCGAATTGGAAACTGTAAAAGCACTGATCGGCAGTGTGACCTATGGAAATATCGGCCAGTTAAAATCGAACATTCAGCTTGTGTGTGCCAAAGGATTTTTGAACAGCATACATGAAAATAAGGAAGAAATTGATCTTGATTTTAAGATTTTGCCTGGAAATATCAAGGAAGGTCTATTTAATATGGGGAAAAACCGCAAGGAGATTGCCGAAATGGAAATGGTCAACTCCTCGCTGTATATTACTCCTGAAGGTAGCAAAGGAATGGATGAAGCAGATGCTTCTGAACTGCCGTTTAACCTTTACAAATTGATTGAAGACAAAATAGGGATGCTGAAGGAAGAAGGGCTCGACGACAGCTTTATCAATAAGTTTATTACTACGGATGTTAATATTCATATCAAAAGTTTCTATAACCGATTTTATAACATCAAAGGGGGACGGGAACGGATCCTTAAAATCGTGGGCAGAAATATCCTGGAGTTCGCTGAACAGGTGCAGGAGATGGCTCAAAAAGAACTGAACAGAAAGTACAGTGACAGGTTTGTTTATGCCTTCAGCCTTCATTTGAGTGCCTTTTTAAAGCGAATCCGAGAGAAGAAATACATCAGCAAACAAATCTATGATCCGATTAATGATCAGGATGAAGAATACAGACTGGCACTGATTATCAAGGATTTGATTGAATCCAAGTTCGAAGTCAGCGTACCCGATGCCGAGACTACCTATGTGGCCATTCTTCTGAAATCCGTCGAAGAGGAGCATCAAGGAAATGTGGGGATCATCGTAGCTGCACATGGCAACAGTACGGCAAGCAGTATCGTAGGCGTCGTCGATAGCCTGCTGGGAAGCTCAAATATTTGTGCAGTAGATATGCCTTTGGATGTTAGTCCCAGAGAAATCCTGGAGGTTATTATTGATAAAGTAAAGGACATTGACAATGGCAGAGGCGTATTGCTGCTGGTTGATATGGGCTCCCTGCTTAATCTTGAAGCAACCATTATGGAACGTGTCGGGATCAAGGTGAAGACCATTGATATGGTATCAACTCCCCTTACGTTGGAGGCTGTGCGAAAGGCTAGTATTTTTGATATGAATATAGAGGAAATTTATCAATCTTTGAAGGACTTCCGTGGATATAACAATGGAAGCGCCGAAGTGAAAGCAGAGAAGGTTAGTAATAAGGTAATTGTGACGGTTTGTTCTTCCGGCAAAGGCGCCGCAGTCAAGCTGAAGGAGTTTGTGGAGAAAGTCGTTTACGACCTAACAGAAGAGAAGATAGTCGTTGTACCGGCAAAAGTCAGGGAATTGGATAAGGTGGTGAAGGATTTACGAGCCAAGCATACGATTCTCGCGGTAATTGGAGTTAAGCGGCCAAGCGAGCTGAATGTACCGTTTATTCCTTTGGAAAAACTGATCGAGGCAAGCGGTGAGCATGCATTAAGAGAACTGTTGCTGAACAATCAACTGCCTGTTATGCATGCTAACGAAAGCATAGTCGTTAGAGATCTATGTGAGGATACGCTAAAGGAGTTCATGACTTATCTGAATCCCCACAAAATCTTGGGGATTTTGATGAAATTTATCGAGCAGCTGGAACAGGAACTGGAAGTCGATTTTCATTATGCAAAGAAAGTTCAGCTTGCCGTTCATACGGCTCATGCCATGGAACGAATGGTCATTGGAGAAGGGTTAGTATATCAGGGAGATGAATCCTTGCTTGATCAACGAGTCCTCGATGCGGTGAACCGTTCCTGCAATATATTTGCTTCCAGTATCAACATGAAGCTGACCAATGATGAAAAATATTATATTTGTGAAATTTTAAGCGAAGTATATAACTGTATTCCCGAGTAATAGCGTAAGTGTATAAAACGCTTTCAAATGTGTATCAATAATGTGGATGTTGAAAATAAGCATATGGTGAGAAAAGACCAAACCCTCGGAACGGCCGAGGGGTTTGGTCTTTTTTCGGATCATGAACGGTTCATACAGAATGTTGGCACGAGACTTGCATATAAGTATAGGCGAAGGAAGTAAGGAGGGGGTGAAACCAATGATAGGTGTTATTGTCGGCACACACGGAAAATTTTCCAAAGAGATCCTAAGATCCACGGAAATGATTTTCGGCCATCTGGATAATGTGGTGGGTGTGACGTTCGAACCTGGTGAAAGCGTTAACGGACTTGTTGAGAAGTACAAGGCGGCATTGGAAACAATTGATTGGACGGATGGACTTATCTTTCTCGTCGATTTGTTTGGTGGCAGCCCCTATAATGCGGCCAGCAGGATTGTGGCCGGGTATGAAAAAATGGACATTGTAACAGGGGTAAACCTGCCGATGATCGTAGACCTGCTAACAAATAGAGGGCTGGAGAACGTGGAGAATCTGAGTGATCTGGCAATCCGTGCGGGTCAGGATTCGATGAAGTCTTTTCGTGTCATCCGGGACATACAAGCAGAGGAGGAATTATAGGTATGGAAATTTCATTTGTTCGTATTGATGACCGTCTGATCCATGGTCAGGTAGCTACTGTGTGGGTGAAGGAAACGAAGTGTAACAAAATTATCGCCGTCAGCGATGAGGTCGCTGCGGATACGCTGCGCAAAACCTTATTGTTACAGGTGGCGCCGCCGGGAATTAAGGCTTATGTTGTCACGATTGCGAAAGCGATTGAAGCTTACAATAACCCTAAATATAACGATTTTAAGACCTTATTCCTGTTTACCAATCCGACTGATGTACTGCGGGTTGTAGAAGGTGGGGTACCGTTTACATCGGTAAATGTAGGTGGGATGTGCTTTAAAGAAGGCAAAACACAGATCACCGGAGCGGTGTCCGTAGACAAGCAGGATGTAGAGGCATTTCATAAACTGCACGAAAAGGGGATTGAACTGGAAATTAGAAAAGTGGCCAGTGATCCTAAAATCAATTTGATTAACAAGCTCCAGAATGTCCAGTTTTAACAGCAGGTTGGCATAAGAGAGGGGGTCAAACATGAGTGTTTTTGAAATCGTAATGGTAGCGCTGGTTGCAGCCATTTGCGGAATGGGCAGTGTTTTGGATGAAGGGCAGACTCATCGGCCTATAGTTGCGTGTACACTGATCGGTCTGGTCCTGGGAGATCTCAAAACCGGTATTATTCTAGGCGGTACGCTGGAATTGATGGCTTTGGGCTGGATGAATGTCGGGGCGTCCATGGCTCCGGATGCGGCTTTGGCCAGTGTAGTCTCAACCATATTGGTTATTGTCGGGCATCAGTCGATCGGCGCCGGAATTGCCGTTGCGATTCCGATTGCGGCTGCCGGACAAGTGTTGACAATTTTTGTAAGAACGATTACCGTGTTCTTTCAGCACCTGGCAGATAAATATGCCGAATCTTCAAATTTCAGAGGAATTGAACTATGTCACTTCATCGCCCTCCTTCTTCAGGGATTACGCGTCGCTTTGCCTGCCGTATTGGTGGCTATCGCAGCAGAAACCGGCCTCGTTACGGCTTTGCTGGATGCGATCCCCGAGGTCATTACAAAAGGGCTGCAAATTGCAGGAGGATTCATCGTCGTTGTAGGGTATGCCATGGTTATTAACATGATGGCAGCCAAATACCTGATGCCTTTCTTTTTCTTGGGCTTTGTCATCGCAGCATTTACAAGCATCAATTTGGTTGGCTTTGGAATCATGGGGGCGGTTCTGGCTCTGCTGTATATCCAGCTCAATCCTAAATATAGCCAGCGAAAAGATCAAATGGGTGAAATTGAAGAGCTCTAAAGAAATACCTAATGAAAGAGTGGGATACTATGGAAGAAAAAAAGTTAACAAAAAGCGATTTAAACAAAATGTTTTTCCGTTCATGGTTCCTGTTGGGCTCGTTTAACTTTGAGCGTATGCAGTCGATTGGTTTTTGTGTCACCTTGATTCCTGCAATCAAGCGGCTTTACAGCAAGAAGGAAGACCAAAAAGAAGCATTAAAGCGGCATCTGGAGTTTTTTAATACTCAACCGTTTATCTCTGCACCGATTATGGGTGTAACGGCGGCTATGGAGGAGCAGAAAGCCAATGGCCAGCCAATTGACAATGCTACTATAAGTGGAGTGAAAATCGGCTTGATGGGGCCCTTAGCCGGGGTAGGGGACCCTATTTACTGGGGAACGTTACGCCCGGTTCTGGCTGCGTTGGGAGCTTCCATTGCTTTGTCCGGTAGCGTCATCGGGCCTGTCCTTTTTTTCCTGCTCTTTAATGTTATTCGCTTGGCAACCAAGTGGTACGGACTGAAATACGGCTACCAGAAAGGGACGGAGATTGTGTCCGACATGTCCGGAAACCGGCTGCAAAAGCTTACAGAATCAGCCTCCATCCTAGGACTTTTTGTCATGGGCGCACTCGTATCCAAATGGACTACTCTAAATGTCCCACTGGAAGTATCAAGATATACCCGTGCGGATGGAGTAGAGGTGGTTACGACGATACAGATGATTCTGGATCAATTGATACCTGGTCTGTTACCTCTTTTGCTGACTTTTTTGTGCATGAGACTGCTCAAAAAGAAAGTGAATGCTATAGCTCTGATTTTTGCTTTGTTCGCAATAGGAATTATTGGATACGCCCTTGGTGTATTGGCTTAAGCCAATTTTTAAAGTGATCCGGTCAAGTAGCCGATTTTTTTCAAGGATAGCCTCAATAGTTAAGAAACCAGTTTAGAAACCCTGTCTTCTGAAGACAAGGGTTTCTTTTTTCACTTTCTAAATTGCATTTGAGGGATTTGAATTTGCGTTTTATACAGAAGCTATGTATGGAATATTAAATCATTGTATACTGTTTAGACTATAATTCCATGCTAGATGCAATGGGAATGAGGTGTATGTTATTTATGTATAGAGTGGCCATCTGCGATGATGAGCACAAGCAAAGAGAGCTTGTTAAAAATATGCTGATCGCTTTATCGATAAAGACAAATATAGAATTTAAAATTGAGTTATTTGACTCAGGAGAACAGCTAGTATCTCATTATCTAAACGATGAATTGCCATTCCATATCTTAATATTGGATATTGAAATGAATGGTATGAACGGAATTCAAACTGCCCAAAAAATAAGGAGTTTAAATCACCTTGATGAACAGATTGTTTTTTTAACGAGCTATCCTGAGTATATGCTGGAAAGCTTTGACGTGGTTACCTTTCAGTACTTAATAAAACCGATTGCTTCCCATATCTTTGAGGAAAAAATGATAAAACTGTGTCAGTACTTTCAATCTCTCGATAAAAAATTCGTTATCATCAAGTCAGCTTATGAAGAGGTGCTTTTAAAATATGATGATATCATTAGTATTGAAGTGGCCAAAAGCTTAACCATAAAAAACAAACTGCATTTTGTAACCTCTACACAAACCTATGATAGCAAAGGGATTCTTTCTGATTATGTATCAGCATTAAAGGAATATAATTTTCTGCAAATTCATCGTTCGATTATTATAAATTTAATTCATGTGAAAAAATTTGCTGGTGGTGATGTTTTGATGTCAAATGATGTGAAGCTGCCTATTGGACGTTCTAAAATAAAAGAAGTTAAAGATCTGTATACCAAATTTATGATCATGAAGATGCATTAATATGATGGAATATAGCTACCTGCTTCTTAATCTATGTGTTGTACTGGTGATGTGCTTTCAGGTGAATTTTTACTTTAACTCGGTTTTTGATAAGTCCAATCGAAAGCCGAATAGAATCATCTATTTCATTATTTTTGGATTACTGAACATCTTATATTTAAGTGTTTATCTGTCTCCTACGCTATCCTCGATTTTAGCATTACTGGTCATATTTAGTTTAGCGCAATCTTATATCGTGGAAATAAAGACAAAGATTATTTTTTCTATACTTTATGCTGTATTGTTCACCATCGTTAATTTTATATCCCTGTATATTTTATATGCTGTAGACTCTGTTAAGATAAGCAACTTCAGTCATTGGAGTGGACAAGATCACTTGATATTCTCTAAGGTTATGTTACTTAGCTGTATTATCATGTTTGCTGTCATTCAGATTATACGATTATTTGCCAAACGCAGAACCTTCCCTATGCATGCTCGTTATTACATTTTATTTTTAATTGTTCCCATCATAAGTATATATCAGGTCAATGTTTTATCTGTTTATAGTGAAAAGAATATGTATTATTTTATATCTATTATTAGCTTTATTTTCTTAAATGTTTTTATCATATACATCTTCGATAATATCATTGAAAAATTTCAATTAATGCATGAAAATGCTCAATTACAACATCAGATGGACTACCAAGACGCTAACTACGAAAAAACGGTTCACAGCTTCAAAAATATGAAAAGAATCATTCACGACACACACCAGCAGTTTTTGTATATTGAAGAATGCATAAAAAGAAATGAATTAGCTGAGGCAAGTGAACATATTAAGGTTACATTAAATAAAATCGAAGGAGCCTATCAAAGGGTTAACACCGGTAATCTAGTCATCGATGCCCTTGTCACGAATAGTATTAATATTGGGCAAGCCAATGGTATCAAGGTGGATACCCAGCTTAGCTTATACTCACACAAAGTAAATATTGAACGTTATGACTTATGCGTCGCTCTGGGCAATATGCTGGATAATGCCATAGAAGCATCTAAAAAGGTCAAGATTGCGGATGATAGGTACATTCTTATTAAAATACATTCCAATGAATCTGCGCTTTTCATTCACATCCTGAATCATGTGGAGAATGAAGTTGCCCATTTGCATAGTCAAAAATCAAACCCGGATATCCATGGTATAGGTCTAACCAATATATCCAGAATATGTGACAAATACGGTGGAAACATGACCATTGAAACGAAAAATAAAATATTTAATAATATGGTTTTATTGCCATTTTATAAGGACAATCCTTAGACATCATGCTGTTTAGGGATTGTTTTTTTCGTTTAAGGGTGACTTTTCTATATAGAATCTTCATTCATTGTATGATCAGTCCAGTAATAAAATCTGGGAAGCCATAAGAGGAGGAAATATGGAATGAAGAAAATAATAGCTGTGTTCATTTCGGCTATGCTTCTTGTACTGCCGATGACGAATGCTTTTGCTCAAGGTAGTCCTGAACCCATCAAGGAAAAGGCCCGCAATCTGGCCTCGGAGCTGGTATCCAAATACGGTGTTAGCGGTGTGCAGTATGCCATTATGGACCATGGAAACATCGTATTATCGGATAGCGTAGGTGTAAAGAATAAGGAAACCAACGAGCCAATCACCAAAGATACGATGTTAGGTATAGGCTCTATCAGCAAAATGTACGTGTCTGCTGCAACGATGATGCTGGTGGATGCCCATAAGGTAGATATTGATCAGCCGCTAACAACATACATTAAGGACTTTACAATGGCTGATGAAAGGTACAAACAAATTACACCGCGTATGCTGTTAAATCATTCGTCAGGTCTTTACGGTGCTCACTATAAAAATAGTATGTTATTTAATGACAATGATACAGAAAATCATGATGAGCTATTGCTGAGATTGCAATCAGAAACTTTAAAATCCAACCCCGGCGAATATTCCGTTTATTGTAATGATGGATTTCAACTGCTAGAAATATTGGTTGAACGGGTGAGCGGTCTAAGTTATACCGAATTCCTGGCAAAGCATATTAGTGCCCCTTTGGGTTTGGACTCTACGAAAACACCACTCGATCAGTTTGATAGACAAATGCTGTCCAAAACTTATTTTCCTGCGATTGAGGGGGCCTTACCCGTTGAGAATGCCAATGTGTTTGGAACAGGAGGCTTATACTCCACCGCAGAAGAGTTGGCTATGTTTTCAGAAGTATTATCGGGGAACAAAACCGATATTTTATCTGCACAATCAGCAAAGTCCATGCAAAGTCATGAATATCGAAAAGGAATATGGGTACCTGAAGAGACAAACAGCTTTAATTATGGGCTTGGTTGGGATGCGGTTCAGTTGGCACCGTTTAGTGATTACGGAATAACTGCGCTATCCAAGGGTGGGGATACTGTTTTGTATCACTCTGTCTTGATCACCATACCAGAGCATCAACTTTCTATGACTGTGCTTTCATCTGGAGGGTCTTCCATCTTAGATAGTATTTTTGCTTCTAACGTTTTATTGGAAGTTTTAAAAGATAAGGGCATCATTAAAGACATCATACCGGATAAAACATTTGAGCCTCCTGTAAAAGTGGAAATGCCATCTGATTTACTTTCTTATTCGGGATTATACGGTTCGGTGGGTACAACCATCAATGTAGACATTAAAAACGGTGAGTTTGAATTACCTGCTTTTCTGGAGGGGTTCGTCCCGGCGCAAAAATATGTGTATACAGGCAATGGACAATTCAAAAGCAGTGATGGCAGTGTAGCCATAAGCTTTGACAAACAAAAAAACGGGAAAACGTATATTAAGGCTAACGCATATTTAAACTTTCCGGGATTAGGCCAAATGGTTATGGTGATTTATGAATATCAAAAGCTGGATGCCAATCCTCTAAATACTACAGTTAAAAAGGCATGGGAAAATAGAAACGGGAAAAATTATTATGCCCTGGATGAAAAGATATCTTCTATTTTTTATCTGGCCCCATCATTTATAACGAAAAAAATATCCGTTGATCATGATGGATACGCAAGTGGTACTAAAATTGTGGATGAGAATAAAGCAGTTAATGCAGTTGAAATTCCTGTTATGAGTGGAAGAGACGCATTTGATCTGAATTTTACTACCAAGGACGGCTCGGAATATTTAATCATAGATGGACAGTCCTATATCAGTGAAGATGCTGTTGAACCTATTTTGGGCGGGAAATCAGATTACACCCTACCATCGAATGGCCAAGCTAAATGGTTTACAATAGATAAAAACTCAGCCCATAAAACGATGACCGTTGATGCTCCAAAAAGCGGAGGGTTCGCTGTCTATGATGAAAATGGAGCAGTTGTAGATTTTTCAACTGCCAGCCATAACAATTCGGTTGTACTGCCCAAAGGTGGATTGATCGTTTTGGGTGGCAATGCAGGGGATGTATTTAAAATCAATTTGAATTAAGCGTGTAGCCGCTTCTGAAAATTCAGGAGCGGCTATTATAATATAAGCTCTTCATTTTGGGTTGTGTGCTTTTAGAAGATACCCGCTTTTTTTGATGTTTCTTTAATCCCGTTGGCTCCATTAACTACAGTTTTACCCCAATCCGTCAGATTGCCATTAGGTCCGGTTGCAAGATCAAGATAGGAAAGGTGGGAGCTATTCCCATACCAGGACCAGGCTAACCAGCCTATACTTTTGGATTGGCCGTATCTCATGATTTCTGTCTCGTCAACATCCGCTCCCTGATGGTAACCGCCAAATTCGCCAATAATCAGTGGAAGTCCTTGATTCAGAACGTTATCAATATTGGTTCGAACAGTTTGAGCATCTTTACCAGCATATTCATACATATGGATGGAGAAAACCGTATTTCTTAATTGATCCGCTTCAAATACAGATTTTCCAAAATCATTGATAGACTGAGGATATTGTCCCCACCCGGCACCATCGACGATGAGCGTATTTTTGATGCCTGCGTTTCTGAGCTTGGGAATCGCTTGTTTGTATCCATCAGCCCAACCGTTTCCATTCCAAGATCCATACCATTCGTTCGCAATGTTTACGATAACCCGGTCTTCCTTGCCGATCAGAGCATCTTTGATGCTAATCCAGTAATTCACAGCTGCATCCAAAGATGCGTAGTCGTCTTTACCCGTAGCGTCATGAACTTCAAGTACAGGAATCATTTTATAACTTGTAACCAGGGAGATAATATTGTTCACGGAATTAATGTCATCCTTGGTGTATTGGTTTCCGTCAGAAAGGACAATCCGGACTGTGTTAGCACCTGTCTGGGCAATTGCCGGGATTGCTGTATAAAGATCGTTTTTGTACCAAGTGTGAGCATGATTGACGCCTCTCATAACAAATGGCTTACCAGTAGAATCATACAATTTGGTACCGCTTACATAAAATCCTGAAGCAGCTTGTGCCTTTGAGATGATTCCCCCTAAACCTATCATGATGAGCAGGCCAACAAGTGCAGACAATAATGCTTTTCTTAACAATACCTTCATTTTTATTCCTCCCTAAATATATTATTCAACTTCCTGCTATATAGAGGTAGGTTAGGTATGTAAGTGTATAAATAGCAGCAAGCTAAACACAATGTTAAGCGCTCTCATCATAATGTTATTTTTCGTTATTCTATCACTTGTATTTTTGTTATTCAATTGTTTTCTTATTTTTCTTGATTTTTTGGAAATGTAGATACATAATTTTCTTATTAATGGACAATTTTTCTCCTGGTTTATTGTATTTATTGCTTCTATTAAGGTGTTTAACCTTATGCTTTTACATGAAGTTAGTCATATATAAAAAATACACCTAACTGATTTTGTTTGAACAGACTTATTTTATGTAGAATAACCTAACGTTCTAATTGGCTGATGAACATGGACAATGTGAGGATCCAAGGGTACAACTAATACCTAAGCTTCACCACGATATTAAATTATAGTATGATATTCTTGTGAAAAATTTTACCAGAATGGATAGGGGCAAGCTGATGAGAAAACCAATCATTGCAGTCGATATGGACGACACCATCTGTCATCTCGTCAAACGAGCCATATACCATAACAATAGTGAATTTCCCACTCATCCGCTTCGTTATGAAGAAATGTTAGATTGGAACACCGATCATCTACGTCATCCGAAAAGTACGCTTGAGGTATTTTATGGGCGACCGGGTTTGTTTGAGGAACTTGAACTGTTTGACGAGTATGTCGTAGAAGAAATGGAGAAACTTTGCAATGCTTTTGATGTCATTATTGTGACAGCGGCAGAACCCAAGACCGTCGTGGAGAAATGGAACTGGCTTCAAAGGCATATGCCATTCATTCCGATTGAGAACTTTTTCCCATGTAAACGAAAGAACCTGATTAACTATGATCTCCTGATTGATGATGGTCCTCATAATTTAGTGCCTGCGCTAGAGGCGGGGAAAAAGGTGCTTTGTATTCCTCATCCATGGAATCTGAAAGCAAGAGAACAATATGAATTCCCGGTCATGACATCTTGGCAAGGAGCAAAAGAACGAATAGACTCCATTTTAGGAGTTCTGAAATAAATAATAGATAAATTCATACTACAGCCGGCTCTCTAGAGCTGGCTTTTTTTCGTGAAAGAATGGACCCATGATTGAAATAAAATGGTATAATTGATGCATATTCTCCATGAGGAGGGATACGTGTATGACCATGACTATGGGGCAGATTGTGAATCATCTGACAAAGGGAATAAGCACACCCAAACCCACCGTAGATCTGCTTAACCCAGGACATATAGATACTGAGGTACAAGGAATTGTAACCGCTTTCTCTTCGTCGCAGTATGTGATAGAACAGGCTATTTCTCTAGGTGCAAATTTTATCATTACGCATGAAGGTATTTTTTATAGCCATCAGGGGATGCAGGAATGTTTACTACATGATCCCGTTTTTTTGCAAAAATCTCGCCTGATTGCCAATTCAGGTGTAGGCATTTATCGTTTTCATGACACCATACATCGTTATCAACCGGATGGAGTGATGGTTGGACTTCTTCAGGCACTTGACTGGCACACCTGCGTTGTGAAACAGCAGCCGACGGCCGCCATTTTGACTATTCCGGCTATGGAAGTTAAGGAGGTCGCTGAATATATCAAAGCCAAACTACATATTCGTTATGTACGGGTAACTGGCGAGGTTTCCATGCCATGTGAACGAGTAGGAATCTTAGTAGGATACAGGGGAGGTGGCGAACTAGCCATTCCATTATTTCTAAATGAAAATGTGGATTTGATCATTGCCGGTGAAGGACCAGAATGGGAAACACCAGAATATGTGAAAGACGCTGTCTATCAGGGGCAAAGTAAAGCACTTATCATGCTGGGACATGCTGAAAGTGAAGCACCTGGTATGAAGTATCTCGCTGATGTACTTTCCGTCCAATTTCCAATGCTCCCCGTACACTTTGTTGAAGATCGCCCGGTGTTTCAAATATTGTAATCGAGAACACGTCTATTGTGATGGTCATCCCGCACTGTTGTTATATCCGTTCATCCACTTTATGAAATGGAGGCAAGATGATGGGAAGCAGAGTGATTATGCCGTTCAAAACAGACTGGAAATTTATAGAGGGAAATTACACAGGTGCCGAGAAGATGGATTATAACGATGAGCATTGGCGGGACCTTCATATTCCTCATGACTGGAGCATTGAAAAGTCCTTTGATCCACATATGCTGTATGGTGGCAATCAAGCTTATTTGCCCAGATGGTCTGTCGGATGGTACAGAAAGCATTTTAATGTGAAGCCCTCCTCTCCAAAACAGCGCGTATACATACAATTTGATGGTATTCATAATAACAGTGAGGTTTGGATTAATGGGCATTTTGTAGGCAAGCGGCCTTATGGATATGTTAGCTTTCAATATGATTTGACTCCATATATTCGGTGGGATGAGGATAACGTGATTGCCGTCAAAGTGGACAATACGATTCTTCCACCTGACAGATGGTATTCGGGGTCCGGTATTTATCGTAATGTCTGGCTGATTTGTACGGATTATATTCACGTAACCGAATGGGGGACTTACATTACTACACCTGAAATTTCGCCAGAGGAAGCCAAGGTGAGTGCCAGAATCCAGGTCACTAATTATCATGAGCATGCCGTAGAGTGTAATATTGTGACTGAAATTCTGGACTCACAGGGACAAATAAAAGGAAAAATTGAAAACCGGGTGACTCTTTCGGGCTTTGAAACAGGCGAAATGGAGCAAAAAACGCGAGTTTTAGAGCCAGAATTATGGTCACCGGACAACCCGGTGCTCTATGAAGCCCAAACGACGATCTATTGTGAAAATAAAGAGGTAGATCGTTATCGTACTCCTTTTGGCATAAGAGAAGTGAACCTGGATGCTCAAAAAGGTTTATTTCTGAATGGAAGCAGCTTGAAGTTGAAGGGAGTGTGCCTTCACCATGATTTAGGCTGTCTGGGGGCTGCTTACCATGATACTGCCATGAAGAGAAGGCTACAGAGACTGAAAGAAATGGGCTGTAACTCGATTCGTTTTGCTCATAACCCTATGGCGCCCGAATTATTAGATCTTTGTGATCAGATGGGGTTCTTGGTGATTGATGAAGCTTTTGACAAATGGAAATCTCTTTCCTATGAGCATTTATATGATGAATGGTGGGAAAAGGATCTGGAAGCGATGTTGGTCAGAGACAGGAACCATCCCAGTGTTTTCATGTGGAGCGTTGGGAATGAAGTGGAGAACCAAGGTCAGCCGTCCATGCTCAAAATGTTGGAGCAACTTGTCGCCTTTTGCCATGAAAAAGACCCAACTCGACCGGTTACATGTGCGCTTGAGCCGCATAATACACCGATAAGTTTGCGTGAAGGTTCGATTCAAGCCAAGGTGGAGCACACCAAAATGCTGGCACAACGGGTGGACGTACTGGGGCTAAACTATCAGGAGCAGTGGTATGAGCACTATAGGAGGGCCATGCCGGATACTCTTATCCTTGGAACAGAGACTTTCCCATACTATCGGGGCAAGGATAACCGTGTTAAAGGTTATTTGCCCCTGAATCCCTGGTTTGATGTCGCTAATCATGATTATGTGATCGGTCAATTTGTTTGGAGTGGAATTGACTATTTGGGAGAAACAAGCTATCCCTCCAAAGGGTGGTCCTCGGGCCTGATTGATACTTGTGGGTTCCGCAAACCTGTATCTTATCTCCAACAAAGTTTATGGTCTGATCAGCCTGTTGTGCACATAGCCGTATTTAACGAACATATGAAACCGGAATATAATCCGCCATGGACGATGCACTGGAAATTTCCGGCTATGGAAGATCATTGGACATTTCCTGAATACGGTGGAAAATTGATACGGTTGGTTACCTTCACCAATTGTGAGAGCGTGGAATTGATCGTGAACGATGAATCATACGGTGAGAGGAAGCTGGCCGATTACCCTAATCACCTAATCGTATGGGAGCTCCCCTATACATCGGGCAAAATCCGTGCTATAGGCCGCAATGGAAATCAGCAGGTTTGTGAGCATGAATTAACCTCTGCCGGGCTTCCTTATGCTCTAAAGTTGGAGGCTGATCGGGTGGTTCTACCTGCTGATGGGCATGAGATATCCCATGTGGAAGTAAGCGTCATAGACCAATACGGGATCATTGTACCCAACCAGGAGTTTGATGTAACCTTTAAACTACATGGTGATGGTCGTATCCTTGGAATAGACAACGGCGACCTCACCAGTGATGAACCCTTCAAGGGAAATGAGAGACGAACACACAGAGGAAGGTGCCTCGTTATTGTACAATCCGGGGTTCTGACGGGAGAACTGTTGCTTCAAGCATCAGCAGATGGAGGGTTGCAAGGAGAAACCAGACTGAAAATTGAACAAGAAATACAAGTGACAATTCAAGGTTGATTCAGTATGGAGCTTGTATTGTTTAACTAAAAAGGTCTGAATAGGTGGTGAGTGCTCATGCTCTACCTTTTCAGGCCTTTTTTAATATGTTTACAACTGACGACCAAAAGACTTTACCACTTATGCTCTTCAAGATTGAACTATACAGAGTAATAAATAATCATATTCATCCGAACCAGTGTTTCTCCTAGATTATAGTATATGTGTGGGCGGTCTGCTTTAAAGCGGATCGAATCTCCAGCTTTAACCGTGTACATTTCTTCGCTGACTTTTACCACCATTTCACCCTCAAATACCGTAATAAATTCTTCTGTACCTTCACGGTGCGGCGCTGAACTCAGTTCCCCGCCTGTTTCAATCTCTACTGTGTAGACCTCAAAATTTCTGCTTCCTTCATAGGGGAAAAACGGATACAACCGATAGCTGTTATTTTCTTCAAGCACTTGTACTTTGCTTTTAGGGACGACTACTGCATCTGCAGGCGGTTCATTAATTAGAGCAGTGAAAGAGATTTTCAAGCCGTTCGCAATTTTCCATACGGTTGTAATGGAGGGATTAGATTCTCCCCGTTCAATTTGACCGAGCATCGTTTTACTGATCCCAGTCAGGTCAGCTAATTTATCTAAACTTAATTTTCTTTCATTTCTTAGATACTTTAAATTTTTACTTAAAATCAAATTAATATGCTCCATAAATTTTCGCTCCCTATTGTGCTTTATAAAGAACATATTGTACAATCACAAAGTACAAACGTGCGTTTAAACGTACATATTGTTCAATTATAACACACTGGAGTTGATTGTTGCATGCCGTTTATTCCGTTCCTTTCTTATGCGCTTGTTACAAGCTTTACGCCCGGTCCCAACAATATTATGTCTTTAGACAGTGCCAGGCGGTTAGGTTTGAAAAAGGCATTTCCATTCTTGCTGGGAGTAACAGCGGGCTGTTTCGCCATTATGCTGTTAGCCTGCTATTTTAATCTTGCTTTGTATCATTTTTTGCCACGAGTTAAAATCTGGATGAATATACTCGGTAGTCTGTACATGCTTTATCTGGCAGTAAAAATAGCTAAGAGCAAATCTTCTACGAAGAATAATGATCACAATGAAGGATATTCCTTCAAATCAGGACTGTTGCTGCAATTTATCAATTTAAAAGTCATATTGTATGGTATTACTGTAATTTCAACGTTTGTTATGCCTTACGATGTTTCGTATATTGCGCTCATTACGATTTCATTACTCCTTACCTGTATTGGTTTTGTATCTGTCGTTTGCTGGGCGGTTTTTGGTGCTATGTTTCAACGTTTCTTGAATAAGTATGAGCGCTCCTTCAATATCATAATGGCCTTATTACTCATGTATAGTGCACTATCAATATGGATTTAAATAAACCGTATTCGCGATAGAAAAGAGAGGTTTCTGCTATAGGCAGGATCCTTTTTTCAACATTATAGAATTTATAAATTTTCGGGGTGGGAGCAGGACTACCACTCTGTTTTTGTTTAGTCGTTTCCGAAATTTTTAAATGCCGGGCACTCTCTTTTATCTTATAATATATGTACCATAGATAATTAACTTAATCCCTTTTTCCGTGCGGGGAATGTGTACCCCTTTTCACGCTTCCCGCCTACAGGTTTTTTATTCCTATGAATAGAATATACCGAGGAACAAGGTCAATTCCATTTTAAAAATAATTATTTTAATATTGCTAATGTTAATGCACCGACGGGTGGGAGGACAGGCCATGAACAAAGAAGAACAGGTCATAATGGGTTTCAGGGACTTATTCAACAAGATGGTTTGGCTTAATAAGTTTAAGATGGAAGCCAGTCTTAAGGGTTATAAGTCTTCTGAAGTACATTGCATCGAATACATTGAAAGAAATGTAGATTCCAACGTGACAAAACTTGCGGAGTCCCTTTATATGACTAGCGGTGCCATAAGTAAAATAACTAAGAAGCTCATAAAAAAAGGCATTATCGAAAGCTACCAGAAGCCGGATAACAAGAAAGAAATCTATTTTAGGCTTACTGAGCAAGGGAAAGTAATTTATAAAATCCATGAGGAACTGCACAAAGAGTTTCAAGAGCGGGATAAAGCCGTATTTGAGCAGGTAACCGAGGAACAATTTGACAGTATGCTTAGCTTCATGGAAAAGTATAGTAGGCATTTGGATGCAGAAATAAAGAAACAGGGTATAGATATTAAGTCGGAATAAATTTGAATAATGAAAATCAAACCACAGGCAGCCGGGCTCTATTGAGATCGGGCTGCATTTTTATTGCTATTATTTTGTTGCCAAGGAAGCAAAATCATGATACGATAATTTTGCTTCCAAGGAAACAAAGTAACAACTTTTGAGGGGAGAATTCAAGTGTTCAAATTTAGATCACACAATGAACAGAACACAGAACAAACCGTAGATAAAAAGGCTTTAATATTCGGTCTTATGTCTGTGTTTCTTTGTGGAATAGGCTTCAGTATCATAACACCTGTCGTCCCATTCTTAGTGCAGCCTTATATAAGCAATCCGGGAGATCAAGCTATAGTTGTTACGCTGCTGACCTCTGTTTATGCAGTCTGCGTGTTTTTTGCGGCCCCCGGACTTGGAGCTTTGAGCGACAGATATGGCCGTCGTCCATTACTCTTAGTATGCCTTTTGGGTTCTGCAATCGGGTACTTAGTTTTTGGTATGGGAGGAGCTCTATGGGTACTATTTGCTGGGCGCATAATAGAAGGTATAGCAGGCGGGAGCATAAGCACTCTCTTCGCATATTTTGCAGACATCACTCCTAGAGAACAGCGCACCAAATACTTTGGGTGGGTGAGTGCGGTTGCAGGTGTAGGCTCCGCCATTGGCCCAGCTCTAGGCGGGTTGATTGCCAAGTTTGGTTATTCTGCACCTATGTATTTTGGTGCAATAATAACTTTATTAAATGTTGTTTATGGATTCTTTTTTATGTCTGAGAGTCTTGACAAGAATAATAGACTGAAAAAGATTACCTTTGTAAGACTGAATCCGTTCACTCAGCTTGTAAACGTACTTTCCATGAAAAACTTAAAAAGGCTACTTGTCTCAGCGTTCTTAATTTGGATACCCAACGGATCTTTACAGGCAGTTTTTTCACAATTTACAATAGATACTTTCAATTGGGCGCCTGCACTAATCGGACTTATGTTTTCAATTATGGGCGTCCAAGACATCATTTCCCAAGGTTTCATAATGCCAAAGCTTTTGAAAAAACTCAGTGATGCACAGATATCAATTCTTGGAATGGTTTCGGAGATTATAGGCTACAGTCTTATTGCAGCATCGGCTTTGTTCTCATTCTATCCTCTTATTATCGCTGGTATGTTTATATTTGGTTTTGGTGATTCGATCTTCGGGCCTTCATTCAATGGGATGCTCTCCAAGTCTGTCGATTCTAGTGAACAAGGAAGGATTCAAGGAGGTAGCCAATCTATTCTGGCTTTAGCAAGAATAATTGGGCCTATCATTGGAGGTCAAATCTATGTATCACTTGGTCATGCCGCGCCCGCTTTTATGGGTATGATCCTTATAGCAGCGGCAATACCAGTTTTGTATAAGGGTACGCATGTAAATAAGTAAATACTTACTTTACATTGAATGACAATGCAATAGAGCAAAGTGTAAAAACAACCTGCCCTGTGGTAAATAAAAAAAACGCAGTTTTGGCAGATAGTTTTTTGCGACCATTTTAGCGGCAAGACCAAGCGACGGTTTTGGAAATAACAAATCAAAGCCGCCGCCATGTTAATTTTCATTCGAGATAATTTGGTATTATTCTGCTTATCAAAAAAAGCTTATTCTATTTATGGGACAATCCCGTATATGAACATGGCATTATTATTCAAGCCCGGTTGAGTTTATTTCAACTGGGCTTTTTCATGTGAACTGAACTTGTTTAACGATTCATGAAATACGGGTATTACCTTAATAGATAAAGTTTGTTGACAACTTGTATATACATGATTTAATCTTGTATATACAAGAAATTGAAAGCGTTATATTAAATTCTTTTACGCTACTTCATTTCGAAAGAAAGGAATGAGCATGGATGAAAGCAATGAATAAAGCTTTACTTCCTCAAGATACGGACTGGTGGCGAAAATCAGTGGTCTATCAGGTTTATCCCAAAAGTTTTAACGATACGACGGGCAAAGGAACCGGTGATATAAGAGGACTGACGCAAAAGCTGAATTATTTACAAAAACTAGGTGTTGATATTATCTGGTTGCAGCCTGTATATGTCTCACCACAACGTGATAACGGGTATGATGTAGCTGATTATTGCCGGATTAATCCCGATTATGGAACAATGCAGGATTTTGAAGAATTGAGCCAGGAAATTCGGGCGCGTGGGATGTACTTGATGATCGACA
The DNA here is from genome assembly GCF_059772165.1 of Paenibacillus sp. TY11. NCBI lineage: Bacteria > Bacillati > Bacillota > Bacilli > Caryophanales > Paenibacillaceae > Paenibacillus > Paenibacillus sp. TY11. The sequence continues at coordinate 148,630 of NZ_JCBAIQ010000010.1, forward strand.
TCGTGGTTAACCATTCTTCCACAGAACATGTCTGGTTTCAGAAGGCACGGCTTTCTAAGGATAATGAGTATAGGGACTATTATATCTGGCGTGATCCAGCACCCGATGGAGGACCTCCGAACAATTGGATATCCAAATTTGGTGGGCCGGCCTGGCAATATGACCAAACAACAGGCCAATATTTCCTGACACTGTTTGACAAGACGCAAGCGGATTTAAACTGGGAAAATCCCAAAGTCCGTCAGGAAGTCGTCAATCTGCTGAAATTTTGGGCTGAGAAGGGAGTTAGTGGCTTCCGACTGGATGTCATTAATTTAATCTCCAAAGATCAGCAATTCTCGAACGATGATAGAAGCACGGCTCCTGGCGACGGACGTAAGTATTATACGGACGGTCCACATGTGCATGAATACATTCATGAATTACATGAGAAAGTATTCGCTACGTATAACAGCCTCACCGTGGGTGAGATGTCCTCCACCTCACTGGATCACTGCATCCGTTATTCCAATCCAGAGAGAAAAGAATTGTCCATGACCTTTAATTTTCATCATTTGAAGGTGGATTATCCGAATGGGCAAAAATGGGAGTTAATGCCTTTTGACTTTGAAATGCTGAAAAAGCTATTCTCGGATTGGCAAATTGGCATGCAACAGGGCGGCGGCTGGAGTGCATTGTTTTTTAATAATCATGATCAGCCAAGAGCGATCTCTCGCTTTTTGGATGATGGCGAATACCATGCGGAAAGCGCCAAGCTACTGGCGACCACGCTACATGGTCTTCAAGGAACGCCCTATATATTTCAAGGCGAAGAGATTGGTATGGCCAACCCGCAGTGGTCGGATATCGAAGAATTCCGGGATGTTGAATCTCTAAATATGTATCGTATTTTACAGGAACAAGGCAAAAGTGCAGAAGAAGCATTGAATATCATTCGAGAGCGGTCTCGTGATAATTCGAGGACACCGATGCAGTGGGATAGCACTCGCAGCGCGGGCTTCACTACAGGTACTCCTTGGATTAAGGTAGATGAACGATATCCACAGATCAACGTTCAGGCTCAGTTAGAGGATCCGAACTCTATTTACCACCATTACCATAAGCTGATTTGTCTGCGTAAGACGGTGCAAGTCATTACCGATGGGAATTATCAACGTTTGGACGAAGCTCATCCTCAGGTCTATGCCTATCAACGCAGCAATGAACAGGAGACTTTGATCGTCATCTCCAATTTTAGCGGACAGGATGCACAATTCCGTATACCTGATTCATTTTATTCATCATTAAAAAATCAAGCATTGGGTGCGGCTGAGCTTTTAATTGGTAATACCCAGCACGCCCTGGAGCTAAATCAGGTGATCTCTTTGACCCCGTATGCTTCCTATATGTGGATCATTCGTTATCCTTGATTGAATAACATGGAAGCATCTAGTAACGCCCCAGGTACGTTGCTTTTTACAACCGGGGTTCTGCATTAAAATGAGCATACGTTAAGGGAGTGGGTTAGATGGCGATTGAAAGAGCACAGGTAGAAGAGATTATAAAAGCCGTTGGTGGTAAAGATAACATAGAGGCATCCACGCATTGCGTAACCCGCCTGCGATTTGCCCTCTATGATGATAAACTGGTCGATAAGGAGGCCCTTGATCAAAATGATCTGGTCAAAGGGCAATTCTCTTCACAAGGGCAATATCAGGTCGTGATTGGTCCGGGTCTGGTGGATAAGGTATATGATGAAATGATTTCAATAACAGGGGGCAGTCGGGCTTCTAAAGACGAGGTTAAAAATACCGCCAGCAAGAAACAAAACCCGATTCAGCGTGCCATCAAGACGCTGGCAGATATTTTTATCCCCATACTGCCCGCCATCGTGACAGCAGGCTTACTGCTTGGAATTAATAATATTTTGACAGGCAAGGGAATCTTCTTTGAAGGAATGTCCCTGGTTCAGGTCTATCCCCAATGGACCGACTTTGCTGCCATTATTAACACCATTGCCAGCACTGCTTTTGCTTTCCTACCCGCCTTAATCGGCTGGTCAGCCGTTATCCGGTTTGGTGGCAGCCCCTTACTCGGGATTGTGCTGGGTCTGATTCTGGTTCATCCGGATTTGCTGAGTGCTTACAATTATGCGGATGCAGTTACCAAGGGGACCGTTCCGGTCTGGAATCTGTTTGGCTGGGAAGTGAACAAGATCGGTTACCAAGGACAGGTTTTACCGGTTTTAGTATCCGCTTACGTTCTCGCACAAATTGAAAAATTCCTTAATAAAAAAATAGCCGATTCGTTTAAGCTGTTACTCGTTGCACCGATCACATTATTAATTACAGGATTTCTAGCATTTACGGTGATCGGACCGCTTACTTTCATGATTGGTAATGCCATTACATCCGGTATTGTATACGTTTTCAATTCAGCTCCTGCGCTGGGAGGACTGATTTATGGAGGCTTTTACGCTCTGCTTGTTATAACGGGAATGCACCATACTTTCCTGGCGGTGGACGTGCAATTAATCGGTACACAAGGGGGGACGTTCCTGTGGCCCATGCTGGCGCTGTCCAATATCGCTCAAGGTGCCGGAGCACTGGCAATGATGCTGGTATTAAAGGAGCAAAAGGGCAAAGGATTGGCCTTTACCTCTTCAGTGTCTGCTTTTCTGGGTGTAACGGAGCCTGCAATATTCGGGGTGAATATCCGATATAAATATCCGTTTGTATTTGGAATGATCGGTTCCGGTATTGCAGGTATATTGCTTACAGTAAATCATGTGATGGCTTCTTCCATTGGTGTGGGAGGGATTCCAGGCTTCTTGTCTATTTTCCCGAACAATTGGGGTGTATTCTTCATCGGGATGGCGATCGTATTGATTTTGCCGTTTACCTTAACTGTGATGTACGGCAAAATACTAAATAAACGCCGTCAGGATCCAGCTGCACCAGCTAACGGTTCCGTACAGAGCAACACGACGAGCCACGAGAATTCTGCACTCGATGTGCTTGAAGTAAAGACTCCGGTACTGGGGAATGTTGTGCCATTGGAGCAGGTCCCTGATCCGGCGTTTGCCGAACGTCAGATGGGGCAAGGGATTGCAGTGGAACCGAAGGATGGTCAAATTGTTGCCCCTTTCAGCGGAAAAGTCATTCACATCATGATGAAAAGCAAGCATGCCTTGATTTTGGAGCATCCGACAGGTGTGCAGATTCTGGTACATGTGGGAGTCAACACGGTGTCACTGAAGGGGGAGGGATTCGCCATGCATGTGGAGACAGGTCAAACCGTGGAGCAAGGGCAACTTTTGATGGAATTTGACCGTGATCTGATTCAGAAATCCGGATATCCCATCATTACACCGGTAATTGTCCCGGATGGTCAGGATATGATCAAATCGGTTGAGGAGCTGCCGGGTGAGGCGAACGATTTGCAGTATACCTTAATGAGAATTCATTTGAATTCTTCATCAGATAATACGGATTAAGTCAGATTCATTCTACCAGCCTATTTTAGTAACCTGGCCAGTGAAAGAATGCTACAATGAACGTGGTGATGAAAATTGACAAAGAATATATTTTTGCAAATTTATCAGGAGTACTCGGGACGAATCCAGACAGGCGAATTGGCTCCGGGTACGAAAATGCCTTCTGAAAATGAACTGGCCCGGGAGTATAACACTTCTCGCGAGACCGTGCGTAAGGCACTTCACTTGCTTGCACAAAATGGGTATATCCATAAAATAAAGGCTAAAGGATCTTTTGTTCTGGATATTGGGCGAATGGATTTTCCAATAGGGGGATTGGTCAGTTTCAAAGAAATGTCCGAGCGGATCGGGCGTAAATCACGTACAATTGTACATGAAAATCAGCTAATTCCCATTCCAGATGACATAGCCAACCATCTTGAGATTGACAAAAACAAATATTTTGTCTGGAAAGTCATTCGTGCGCGTGAGATTGAGGGTGAATGCGTCATCCTGGATAAAGATTACTTTCGATCAGACATTGTACCCGTGCTTACCAAGGAGATTAGTCGTGGATCCATCTACGAATATCTGGAGGGAGAGCTCCATCTTCAAATCAGTTATGCCAAAAAAGTCGTTTCCGTAGAAAACGCAGACGAAGAAGATCTTAGGCTGATGGACCTCCAGAACTATACCCATGTGGTCGTAGTGCGTAATTATGTTTATCTGGAAGACACCACGTTGTTCCAGTACACCGAGTCAAGGCATCGGCTGGACAAATTCCAATTCGTCGACTTTGCCAGACGTTCCCACGGTGAAGAGAAAAAAACTGATTTTTTAAGCTAACCCATCAGTGTAGATACAAGAAAGAGTAATTATATCGGAATAGCTCACAGTTGTGGAGAAACCCTGCTTCTTAGGAAGAGGGTTTCTTTCTTTTACCTTAGGAGAAACTCTTGAGTAGACTTTAATCATTCAGCAGATGAACCTAAATCCGTAATGGATAATTTAATATCGAAGGTTACTGGTATTTGGCTGAATTTATAATCCCAATCATCCTTTACTTTTTTCCACACTTGAGGTTCTTCAATATTTAAGTGTTCGCCAAAACCGGCAACATCGACTTTATATTCCGATTGTAGCTTGTGCATAAGAGACTTAATCCTTCTAGTCACTTCTTTTTCAAACTCTTTCTCAGCCTCTTTCATGTTTCGTGTCTCAGTCGGGTCCATTTTCTCATCCCAGTTTTCGATTAAACGTCCTTTGGATTCAATTTTGACATGAAAGGATATATCGTTTCCCTTGGCCACCTTAGTCGTTATTTTGCTCTTCACGGATTTGATCTCATAAGTTATAGGTTTATTCCGCTCGTCATACGTTTTGATAGCTCCGCCCTGAACATCCCCCTTAATCCATGAAATACTTTCCACGTCTTGTTGCCCCAATTTACCGATCCAATGACCGGTATCTCCCTTAATAATACCGGCACCTGAAAATTCAAACTCTCCTTGGGCTTCAATAATGTTTTGCAGGATATAGCTTTTTTTGGAATGCATCAAACCATCGAGTTCAGATAAATTGACCCCTCTCATCAGCTTGCTGGTTCTGAAATGGTTACGAAGCATATACAAAAGATGAAAGGAGGGGACCTCATCCTTATATTTTGTAACTAATGTGTCAGCTGCTCGTTCCTGACTTAAGAAAACCAGGCAGCTAGGCCGAATATCATTATCACGAAGCACAAAATCCATCAATTGCTGCATCGTCTGTTGTTTCGCCAGTTCGGTGGAAACCACGAGGACCTTTAGATGTTGACCAATAATCGGGCGCTCCAAGCGGATGGAGTACTGCCGGAAGATTTCAAATAAAGAATCCCCGGTGCCAGCTATATTGATATAGTTTGGCCCAGGTCCACCGCCTTGTTTAGCTGTGCTCCCAAAAGATTTTTTTGGGACGATTTGTATGGTGGCCGTAATTTTATTTTTCTTGAAGTAATGGCTTCCTTTCTTCTCCAAGTCCTGTTCTAACGGAGTGAGTTCACCCTTATCTAGAGCCAGTCCTGTATATATGCTTAGTTCCTCCACTTCTTTGCTGCTCCAACAACCAGCTTGAGTAACCAGAAGAATGAAGGCAAGCAGCAAAGATAGGATAGATCTTCTACACATTTTGCTTCATTCCCTTCTTCCTGATCATAAAAACGATTAAAAGAAGTACCGGAACCAGAAAGAATAAAATGATTCCCATGTATCCAATCGCATCGCCGAGACTAAACACTTCAGTCATACGAACAGGAGTCATAGTGGAGATAAAGATCACCGGGATTAAGCTAAATATAGCATAACGGTATTTAAGGCCAAATACCTGTGAGACACCTAAGGATGCATTAAAGTAAAAACTGCAGAAATTACAAAACATTTGCATCATCCAAATCACCAGCAGTGGAAACTCAAGACGTTCAAAAAGAAATCCTGAGATTTCAAAACTGCGCATTAAATTAATGGTGGGCCAAGTACTTGTCACAGTAGAGTCCACAGATAACCCACCGATTACCATAACTACTGTCAAAAAGTACAATGCCAAAGGGATACTGATTCCAACTACCATGGCCTTGGCGGCTTTTTCAGGGTGCTGCAGGAAAGCGACCAGTGTCATGACTATTTCACATCCAGTGAAAACAAGGACAGTCGATTTCAGCCCCTTAATTACAGGCAGAATCCCGTTACTCAATACAGGACGAAGATGATCCAATTCAAAGACCCTCAGGCTAAGGACAAAGCAGAGGAGCAAAAAAAAGAGACTGATCGGGAGTACAATCTGATATAATCGTGCGATGGGATTAATTCCTCCAAAAACCAGGTAACTTCCCACCCAGATGAATGGAATCACAATCGCCCAGACGGGTGTACCTTCGAGCAGAAAAAACATGGTCACTTCAGCCAAAACGCGAACCTCAAAGCCAGCGATGATGATAAAGTATATAATTAATAACAGACTTAAAAATCCTCCCGGAATGATACCCACGATCTTCCTGGAGTATTGATACACGGTATTTCCTGGAAACTGTTGACTTAATTTTACCATTAGCAAGACCACTAATATGACAATACATCCGCCGATTAGGACAGAAAGCCATGCATCCGGAGTCTTTACCGTTTCAGTTACACCTCTCGGCAGTGTCAAAATCCCTGCGCCCAATACGTTATTGGTCAGGAATACTGCCGCCTGTGTGGATGTGATCTTGTCATCAGTGCGTGTAAACATAATAATTCCTCCTTCCTTTTGGTATTATGATCTGCGCTTGCTTTGCTGAGTTTTCATCATCACGGGTCTTCGTTTCATTAAACTTAAAGGTGCTCGGATAAAAAGATCTTTCCAATCTTTTAGACGTATGGGTGTGAAAGGAGTAATGTACGGTACCCCAAAGCTTTTCAATTTCGTCAGATGGATACAAATTAACAGAAAGAACAAAATTGTTCCGAACATGCCCAAAATTGCTGCAAAGAGCATTCCGGCGAAACGCAAAAGACGCAAGGTAATGCCCGCACTGTATGTTGGTATCGAAAATGAAGAAATGGCAGTAACCGAAACCACAATCACAAGGAATGGGCTAACAATGCCTGCATTTACAGCAGCATCGCCGATGACCAAACCTCCCACAATGCCCATCGCAGGACCAATGGGTTTAGGCAATCGTATGCCGGCTTCCCGCAAGATTTCGATTGAAATTTCCAGAATCATAACTTCTATGACAGATGGAAAAGGGACACCTTGACGGGTTTCAATAATGCTAATGACCAGCCTGGTCGGAATCAAACCGGGATGGAACGATATAAAAGAGATATATAAAGCAGGACCCATAAGCGCTATAAAAGCTCCGATAAATCGCAACAGGCGTAAAAGTGTTCCTGGAATCCAGCGATCATAATAGTCCTCGGGAGATTGAAGCAGCATACTGAAGGTCACCGGAACAATGAGCGCAAAGGGAGTGCCATCCAGCAGAATTGCTATTCTTCCTTCCAGCAAAGCACTAATGACACGGTCGGGGCGCTCTGTGTTGTGAGCCTGTTGGAATGGGCTTAAATAATTGTCTTCAATAAGTTGTTCTATATAACCGGATTCAGCCAAAAAATCCATATCTATTTTTGAAATTCTGTTCTTCACTTCCTGAAGAAGTTCCGGATTTACAATATCCTTTATGTATGCAATAACCAGATCTTTTTTGATCCTGCTGCCTACTTGAAACTTCTTCATCTCCAGATTTTTATTTAAGCCTTGGCGTCGAAGCATCGAAGTATTTTCACTTAATACCTCCGTAAAACCGATTCGGGGGCCCCGAAGTAATGCTTCTGAGGTGGGTTCATTCACTGATCGTACGGAGCCGTTAGGGGACCCCACCAGCAGTACTTCCTTCATTCCTTCAATCAAAAGTGCGGTATAGCCTAATAGGATAAACTCGTGCAGCTCCTCCATATCGGCTACTTCACTAATTTGCGTAAGTGGCATCAAGCTTTCTTTTATAAAAGAGTTACTTATACTTTCCGGCTGATCCTGCTGGCCCTCAAACATCAAGACCTGCAATACTTGCTTGTTTATAAGCTCTTCATCCTGCATACCTTCTATGAAGATTAACACGGACCGTGCATGAAATTTCTTCACCATAAACTCACGAAAATGCACATCACTATTCTCGCCTATAGCCGCTTGGAGAGATTTCAAATCGGCATCATAATTCCCTATGATTTTGGACCTTGGTTCATGCTGCTGATCAGCGTGGCCTTCGTTATTTTCATCGGAGAGCGGACGATCAGAAGAATGTTTGGATTTCGCTCCCTTGCTGCCGACAAACGAATAAATCAAGGTGTTTATATAATAAATCCCTAAAGGAATAATCAACGCGAGAGCAGCCTGAAAGAGTGTAATCCAGCTCGGAATAAAAGATACTATTTTAGACCACATCATGATGACCTCCAAATAATTCAATTCATCTCATTTCCCCGTAAAATTAGAAGTTGTTCATAAAGTATTCCTTATAAAGGTTGTATTTACACATGAATTGAAAAGGTTTGTTCGATGAGGTGCTTTTTTGCAAAGAGTTGATTGACAATGGTATCAGAAGATGATAATTTAAATGTGTAAAGGTAAACGTTTACCCAAATGCAACTCCATAAATTGTTACTAAAATTTTCAAAGAGTAAACGTTATCTCGTTTTTAACTCGACATAGAAAATAATCGTATGAAGCAATATTATTATGCTTGAGTAATCGTTTACTCGAATCGGAAAGGATGATTTTTAATGAATATGCTATTATGTCCTTCTATGATGTGCGCCGATTTTAGATCCTTGGAGCATGAAGTAGCCGCACTGGATCAAGCGAATGTGGATATTTATCATATCGATATTATGGATGGTAAATTTGTTCCCAACTTTGGAATGGGGCTTCAGGATTTGGAGTACATCCGTAAACAAACTCAAAAAACAGTAGATGTACATTTGATGATTGACAACCCTTCTGCGTATATTGATTTATTTGCTGATAAGGGGGCAGACATCATTTATTTTCATCCGGAGTCTGACATGCATCCGACGCGTACCATTGATCGAATTGTTGGAAGAGGGGTAAAAGCAGGAATCGCCCTTAATCCAGGAACAGCAATTGCTGCGGTGGAACCTTTACTTGGCATGGTTGACTATGTGCTGGTCATGACCGTAAATCCAGGTTTTGCAGGGCAAAAATATTTACCCTTCGTGAACGACAAGATTAAAGCACTGCAAGCATTCAAGCACGAAAAGGGACTGAATTATACAATCGTAGTTGATGGGGCGATCTCCGAAGAGAAGATCAACGAATTGACATACTACGGGGTTGAAGGATTCGTTCTGGGGACATCCACTTTGTTTGGTAAAGAAGAATCCTACAAAACCATCATTAACAGATTAAAAAATAACTAATTCGGGGAGGAATAAAGCCATGAAAATTGCCATCGGGAGTGACCATGTGGCTGTAGAGCTTAAAGCAATTATTTCAGCTTATGTTCGTGAGTTGGGTCATGAGGTCATAGACTACGGACCGGAAAGTTCGGAAAGAACCGATTATCCAAGGTATGGAAAGATTGTTGCAGAGGCGGTTGTTGGCCAGCAAGCTGACGCAGGTATTCTCATTTGTGGCACAGGCGTGGGTATATCCATCTCAGCCAACAAAGTAAAGGGAATTCGCGCCGTAGTATGCAGTGAGCCTTATTCGGCACAGTTGTCTAAGCAGCATAACAACACGAATATTCTTGCATTTGGTGCGCGTGTCGTTGGAAGTGAATTGGCGAAAATGATTGTGAAGTCATGGCTGGAGGCAGAATTTGAAGGTGGCCGCCATGGTGACCGCATAAAAATGATTTCAGATATTGAAGAGCAGCATTTGTGCTGATAAACAACCACTTATAAAACATAAATGACTTGGAGGAGATTACATTGGCTAAAAGATTAATCGCCAGCACCAAAAGTGATATTTTGAAATTTAGCGCAGCAGATTTGAAAGAGTCCATCTTGGCTTCTGAAGGACGCGTCATTATGGGACAGCATCATGTGATGCTGAATTCCGGTCTGGTCGATGGTGTTACCAATGCGGAGATCCAAGCAGCTTACGGCGCAGATATGGTTATGCTGAACGGCTTTGACATGATCAAGGAAGAGTCCAATATCGGATTGCGGGATATGAAACACGGCAAGCTGGCTGATAAGCCTTATAGTCTGAAACAAGTCAAAGAATGGGCTGGAGTTCCGCTTGGAATTTATTTTGAATGTCCAAGCCCTGATGCACAGGTTGCGGGAGAGCAATATGTAGAGGCCAAAGAAGGAAGAGTCGCTTCCAGAGAGAACTTCCTGCGTGCTCTGGAGATTGGAGCTGACTTTATCGTATTGGGAGGAAATCCTTCCGCAGGTACAACCTTTGAACGGATCATTGAGGCTACCAAGCTGGCTAAAGAAACACTAGGGGATAAAATCTTAATCTGCGCCGGAAAATGGGAAGACGGCACCATCGAGAAGGTGCTGGGCGATCCGCTGAGCGAGAGACCTTCCAATGATATTATCAAGGATTTGATCGATTCTGGTGCTGATGTTATTACGTTGCCTGCACCTGGCTCCAGACATGGCATTACAGTAGAGCATGTCAGACAGTGTGTAGAATTTGTCCATTCGTATAAACCCGGAACGCTTGCTCTTTCTTTCCTGAACAGCTCAGTTGAAGGGGCAGATGTTCAAACGATTGCCTTAATCGCACTCATGATGAAACAGACGGGGGCGGATATTCATGCCATTGGAGATGGTGGTTATGCAGGAACACCTCTTCCTGAGAACGTATACCAGCTTGCGCTGTCCATTAAAGGACGCAGACATACAATCAAGAGAATGGTAGGAAGAAGCCGGTAACGATTGACCCGTGTAATTTAAAGACTCTATATTCTTTTCGTACTCCTTGGAGTGCGCGTAGAGTCTTTGGATTACCATCATTCATGTAAACGTTTACTTTCATAGAAATATGCCAAATGAGGATTAAAGGAGCGAGCAGTATGTCCAATGAAAAACTGGCAAAAGACATTTTAGCGTCCGTTGGCGGAGAAAGAAATGTCTCTAGCTTGGTGCATTGTGCCACTCGGTTGAGATTTAAATTAAAAAACAGGGATCAGGCCGACAAGAACCAAACACAAAATATTCCCGGGGTTATTACAGTTGTTGAAAACGGTGGACAATATCAAGTGGTCATTGGAAATACGGTTGGTGACGTATATAAAGACATTTTAAAGATCAGTAGCGTTGGAGATGACGACAAATCGAATGCATCCGCTGCTCCTGAAGGCAACTGGTTCAACAAAACGGTGGACATTATTTCCGGTATTTTCACACCGTTTTTGGGGGCACTGGCAGCTTCCGGGATTTTGAAAGGGCTTTTATTAATGCTTGCCTCGTTGGGATGGCTCACCAAAACAGGTGGTGTCTATTCGATCTGGTTCGCTGCCGCAGACAGTATCTTTTATTTCCTGCCGATCGCGATTGCTGTGACCTCTTCGAAGAAATTTGGAGCCAATACCTTTGTTGCGCTTGCGGTAGCAGGGGCTCTGGTGTATCCGAATATTATTACTTTGTATAACGATAAAGCGGATATTTCGTTCTTCAATATTCCTGTTATTCTTATGAGTTATACTTCTTCGGTTATTCCAGTGATTATCGCGGTTTGGTTGCTATCAATTTTGGAGAAATTCCTGAATAGAGTTATTCATGATAGCGTGAAAAATTTTATAACGCCACTTATCTGTCTGATGGTCATCGTTCCCTTGACTCTGATTGCGGTTGGACCAATTGGAATATATGCGAGCTTGGGGCTGGCTAAGGGTTACACTTTCTTATACAATTTGAGTCCGATTGTAGCAGGAGTCATTGTAGGTGCCGGGTGGCAGATGTTGGTTGTTATGGGGCTCCACTGGGCGTTTATTCCTATCATGTACAATAACATTGCGGTATACGGTCATGATACTTTGAAACCATTATTTGCGCCTTCTAACTTTGCACAAGCAGGTGCGGCACTGGGTGTATTCCTTAAAACTAAAAATCCAAAAGTAAAAGCGATTGCAGGTCCTGCAGCAATAACGGGTTTGTTCGGCATCACAGAACCAATTATCTACGGGATCAGTATTCGATATAGAAAACCGTTCATCTGGGCTATTATCGGGGGGGCTATAGCAGGTGCAATTACGGGTGCATCGGGTTCCGTGGCCATTGCTCCAGGTATACCGGGCTTGGCATCCCTGCCGATTTTCTTCGGCACAGGATTTGCCGGATTCGTAATTGCCATTATAGTAGCTTATGTATTCACAGCCATTACCACGTATTTCTTTGGATTTAATGATTCCATGGAAAAAGAAATGGTTGCAGTCCATGAAGAGAAGAAAGAAGTTGAAACCACAGCTCCTACGCTGACGAACGAGAATATTTCCAGCCCGCTGACGGGTGCTATCCAACCGTTATCCGAGATATCTGATGAAGTGTTCTCTACTGGAGCCATGGGTAAAGGCGTTGCTATTGTACCTGAGGATGGCAAACTGCTTTCGCCATTCAACGGAACTATAGCTAATGCCTTCCGTACAGGCCATGCGATTGGCATTGTATCGGATGGAGGAACGGAGATCCTGGTTCACATCGGCATGGACACCGTCAAATTGAAAGGACAACATTTTAAAACGCATATCGCAGAAGGAGATCGGGTTACCAAAGGTCAACTGCTAGTCGAGTTCGATATTGAAGAAATTAAAGCTCTGGGCTATGACATTACTACACCGATTATAGTGACCAATACAGCCGAATACTCTGACGTTAAGGTGTTAGGAAATAACCGAGTGCACACAGGAGATTCATTGCTGGAGGTCAAGCTATGAAGACTATGGAAAGACTAAATCAAGTCAATGCACCTCTGGTCATTCATGAGGTAATGAGCGAAGCGTTCCGCCCGTATGGGAGGCTGCTGCCTCATTTTAATACCACAGAGCTCATCAAGTATGCAGAAGAAACGACCAGCGTACCCGATCAGGGAAATCATTATGTACCTTCGGTGGCAGAACTCGAAGCCTTCGGTGTAATTCACCAGATTCAAGATAAGGTATACGGCCAACTTCCGATTCAGGCTGGTTTTTGCACGGGGCAGAATACGGGGCTGACCGGGCTGGAATATCATCAGGGCAGTGAGGTGGTAATTGCTGCTACGGACTGTATCCACCTAGTCGGCAGAGTGCAGGATATTGAAAATAATTCTTTTGACAGCGGAAATGTTCAGGCTTTTTTTCAGCCTAAAAATACGGTGGTCGAGCTATATTCAACGACACTTCATTATGCTCCTTGCAAAGTTGACGGAGAAGGGTATTTGACGATCGTGATCCTTCCGGCAGGAACGAATATGCCGCTTGATATAAGTGGGAACCATCAGGGAAATCCATTGCTTACGAAAAAAAATAAATTTCTCATGGTTCACAGCTCACAGACTGAAAAAATTGCAGCCGGGGTTCACCCCGGACTACACGGCAAGCTGCTGAATATTTCACCCATTTGAGTCAAACGCAATATTTCATAAAACAAAGAAACCGCTTCTGGAGCATGTTGAATGGTGTTTCCATTCTTCCAGAGGATGGTTTCTTTTTTTGTAGAATAATCTATAAAATTTATAGTGAGGAGGATCATAGCAGTTAGGTTGTGTAGGTATGCATTTAATATTTATGAAATTTGATTTTAAAAATCTACCTTTATCCCTTGAAATGAAATAGGGAAATCCCTAAACGTTTATAATTTGAACTACATTGTGATTGTGATCACATATAGCTCTATCTGCTGCATTAGAATAGAAGCATAAGCAATATTCATAGGAACGTAGGAGATGTCGTCGGATAGGAAGTATCGTCGAATGAATGGAGGAACCGGTATATGATAAACAGTAAACAGAAACTTGTGGTTATAGGGAACGGGATGGCTGGTATCAATACGGTCGAACAAATTTTGAAATTAACGGATAAGTATGAAATTACGGTCCTGGGAAATGAGCCGCATCCGAACTATAACAGGATCATGCTCTCTTATGTGTTGGAAGGCAGTAAAACGATTGATGATATCATACTGAACGATTTGCAATGGTACGCGGATCAAGGGATTACTTTATATACAGGGAAAATGGTGAAAAGCATCGACGGTGAGAACAAGAAGATTCACACCGAAGACGGACTGGAAATTGATTACGATGTGGCTTTGGTGGCTACTGGCTCACAATCGTTTATTCTACCTATTCCGGGCAAAGAATTACCGGGTGTCATCGGTTTCCGAGATATCGCCGATTGCTCGGCAATGCTTGAGGCGGCGAAGACCTATAAAAAGGCAGCTGTCATTGGCGGAGGTCTACTGGGGCTGGAAGCAGCTAAAGGTTTGGTAAACCTGGGTATGGATGTTACTGTCGTTCATTTGATGGAGGATTTGATGGAACGTCAGCTGGACCGGGAAGCCTCTGCGATGCTAAAAGCAGAACTAGAACGCCAGGGAATCAAGTTTGCTATGCAAATGCAAACTGCAGAAGTATATGGTCAAGATCGGGTACAGGGGCTGCGGTTTTCGGATGGAAGCGAACTGGAAGCGGATTTGGTCGTTATGGCCGTCGGAATCAAGCCTAATATTCAGGTGGCTGTGCAAAGTGGTATGGAAACGAACCGTGGAATTGTAGTCGATGACATGATGAGGACTTCAATGCAGGATGTATATGCTGTAGGGGAATGTGTTGAACACCGCGGGATCTGTTACGGTCTGGTTGCGCCGCTTTTTGAACAGGGAAGTGTGATCGCAAAGCATCTGGCAGGTGTGGATACAGAAGGTTATGCGGGATCAGTGGTTTCCACCAAGCTCAAAATTTCAGGAGTGGATGTTTTCTCGGCCGGGGAATTCATAACTCAACCTGAGCATGCGGTGATTGTAGCAAAGGATGAATGGAAGCATACTTACAAAAAAGTGCTGCTTAGAGATAATAAAATTGTAGGAACTGTATTGTTCGGGGATGTTAGCGAATCTGCTAGTCTTCAGAAATATGTGCGACAGCAAACATCGATGACGGATGAAATTTATGGACAGCTCATGGGTACTGGGTGTGGTAAAGGCGGTGCTAAAACGTCATCCGCTGAAACTATGGCTGATGATGAAATTGTCTGCGGCTGCAACGGTGTGACCAAAAAGGCAATTGTCGATGCGATTAATGAAAACGGACTGACCACAGTCGATGAAATTAAAGCATGCACCGGAGCCACACGTTCCTGTGGAGGGTGTAAGCCGGTTGTTGAACAAATTCTTCAGTATGTTCTTGGAGACAGCTTCAAGACGACAGCCAAACAAGGAATATGTGGCTGCACAACATTAAACCGGGACGAGATTGTTGAAGCTATCCGAACCAAAGGGCTGACAACAACGCGTGAAGTTATGAATGTACTTGGTTGGCATAATGATGAAGGATGCTCCAAGTGCCGTCCGGCGCTGAATTATTATTTGGGGATGATTAACCCGGATAGCTATGAAAATGAGGAAGATTCCCGTTTTGTGAATGAGCGATTGCACGCGAACATTCAAAAGGATGGAACGTTTACAGTTGTTCCAAGAATGTACGGCGGTGTAACGACCCCAGAAGATTTGAAGAAAATAGCTGATGTTTCTCTTAAATACAACGTTAAAGTCGTTAAAGTAACAGGAGGGCAGCGCCTAGACTTGATTGGTGTCCGTAAAGAGGATTTGCCTAAAGTATGGGAAGAACTCGATATGCCGTCGGGATATGCCTACGCGAAATCACTGCGTACAGTTAAAACCTGTGTTGGATCGCAATTTTGCCGTTTTGGCACACAGGACTCGATGGGAATGGGAGAAATTCTGGAACGGAAATTCGAAAGACTGGATTTTCCAGCAAAATTCAAATTAGCGGTTAATGGGTGTCCACGCAATTGCGCAGAATCGTGTACGAAAGATATCGGAATCGTAGGTAATGATGGAGGCTGGGAGATCTTTATCGGTGGAAACGGCGGTATCAAAGCACGGTTGGCTGATTCGCTCTGTAAAGTGAAAACCGACGCTGAATTGATTGATATTGTAGGAAGCGTGATGCAACTCTACCGGGAAACAGGCCAATATTTGGAACGTACTTCGGAATGGGTGGAACGGACCGGCCTTGAAGAGATTCAGAAGGCAGTTGTTCACGATATAGATAATCGTAAAGCTTTAGTAGGACGGATTGAATTTGCACTACAACAGGTTGAAGACCCGTGGAGAAAGATCATCAATGATGCGGATTCACGCAAGAACTTATTTGAGGTCGTCACCCCGTCTATTGTGTGATTTGTATCTAAAATGCCTGAGGAAGGGAGCAATCAAGCAAATGATCAAGCATGTCGAATGGCTTATCGTAGGTCAGAGTAAGGATTTCCCAACTAGAATTGGGCGGACGATTCGGTTGGATGATAAGGAAATCGCAGTTTTCCGCACTTCGGAGAATAAGCTTTACGCTGTTGAAAATTCCAGCCCGCATCCTAAAGGGGGGCCGCTTACCGAAGCGATGGTATCCGGTCATTACATTTATGACCCACTATGTGACTGGAAGATTGATTTGGAGACAGGTACCGTTCAAGAGCCTGATACCGGACAAGTCAAAACATTCGACATTCGGGAGGATGGAGAAGAAGTAAAAATATCGCTTTAATGAGCATTTTGCATAAATTCCAAGATGACAAGAGCCTCACAGGACTAGATCCTGTGGGGCTCTTGTCATCTTGGATCAGGTAATGGTAACACCTGCACTTGCATAACCCACTACAGTGTTAACGAGGGAAACTCCTGTAGCTGTTGCGGAGAAGACCATAAGCAGACGGGTCTGAGCGGTTACGGGTATAGCCAATCCGGTAGTGATGCCACTGGAGATCGTACCCAAGGCAACGATACCTGTCAGCGGTGGAGTTAATGTGACTGCAGCTCCGGGAACTGCTGTAAAGATGTTATTAGGTGTTGGGGAACTAAACAACTGGGCTGTGATGCTTATAGATGAACCTACAAGGGCTAGTGCAGCCGTAGTACTGAAATATCCGGCAATGGATGTAATCACACCATCACGTGGAACGGAGAAAGCAAAGTTAATTAGCGGTCCTACAAGCGTACCTGTGAGGTCAATGGTACCGCCTACGAGACCAATACCTGTTGCTGAACTTCCAAAGCCGATTAAACTGGTGGTTCCTGCCACCCCGCCAAGAATGGTTGTCAGAATAGCAGGTCCTCCCGAAGCGAACGGGATGATTGCCCCCGCACCGGTGGCTCCAGTTACACCCGTAGCCCCCGTAGCTCCAACGGCTCCCGCGGTTCCGGCAGCGCCAGTGGCTCCAGTGGCTCCGGCAGGGCCTACGGGTCCTGCGGCCCCGATAGGGCCTGCGGCTCCAATTGGCCCCGCAGGCCCGGCAGGACCAACAGGTCCGGCCACTCCGATAGGTCCAGCTGCGCCGACAGGTCCGGCAGGGCCTACTGGCCCTGGTCCACCTGCGGGACCTGGAGGGCCACCCGGCCCCGCAGGACCCGCTGGCCCTTGTGGCCCAGGCGCCCCTGACGTGGACGCGGTACCCAACGCAATACTGATAGCCGTTCCGGCGGTTCTGATTGCACTGATCAAACTGTCTTTAAGGGCAGGTTCGATAGATTCCTGTAAAACGATGGACAATAGGACATCCAGCAATTGTTGCAGTGTAGTTCCTACGCTGATTGGGGAGAAAGGGGTGGCTTCTAAAGCTACAATAGCCAGCTCCAACGCCGCCAGTAAGTCGGCCTTAGCCCCACCTCTAAGTTTTAAGCAATTCGCCAGAGACAACAAACGTCTTAAAATCTCTTGCAACGAAGATACATTAGCCGCAGAGGGATTTGCGAATACAAGTGGGATGATCGCGATCAATTCATTAATTAGCTCGAGAAGCGCTTCGGGGCCTTTCTTAACTCTTGGTGGTTTGCAGTCCTCGTCTTTTTTTGAAGCACCACTGAACCTGAACGGTTTTTTGTGTTTCATGTTCAAATATCTCCTCCTCACCATTCTTCCTACTTAGAGGGTGACAGGTGGTTAATCGCCCCTTTTCGCAGATATTCATAATATATTTACTGAAGCGAAAAGGGTGAATAAACAAGCGAGGATTATTATTGAAGGCTTGTACATAAAATTAATAATGACTTTCTGTATCTCCAAAATGGCTTTCCAACTGTATCACGCTGTATAAAATATTCATAAAAAAAGCGCGGTCTCCGATTAACTCGGAAGCCGCGCTGTATTGTTTGTAATCCATTTAATCCATGGAGCCTAATCAGTCTTATTTGAAAATACGTACCAGCAGTTCGGCCATCTCACCTCTGCTGATAGCCGCTTTTGGCTTGAGCGTTCCGTCTGGATAACCACTGATCCATCCCGAGGATACCGCATTTTCGAATGCTGTGGAAGCCCATGCTGCAATCTGCTGCTTATCCTTGTAGGATTGCAGTGCAGTAGTGCTGGAAATGGATGTCTGATTCTGTATCGCGTGTGACAGGATCACCATCGCCTGTTCACGGGTAAGGCTCTCATCAGGTCTGAAAGTCTGAGCGGTTAGCCCTTGAATCCATCCCTGACGGTGAGCGGCATCCACGGCTGATCCAGCCCAATGTCCCTTCATATCTGTAAATGAGGTAGATAGGCTCTCATCTCCAGAAGTTCCCAAAGCTCTGGTCAGTATGGCTACAAATTCTGCACGGCTTACCGCGCGCTCAGGGCGCATGTTGCCGTCTTTATAGCCATGTATCCAGCCTTTGGCTGCAAGAGATTGCAGGGACTTCGCTGCCCAATGACCTTGTATATCCGGCCATACCTGAGCTAGCTCTGTTGAATCTGACGAATTGATTTGGTCATTTTGCACACTGGCATTATCGGTTTGAGGTTTTGCGTCTGTGGAGATTGCAATGGCAAAGGTACCTAACCGGGTCGTATTCAGACTCACACCCGACAAAATTCCTTGTGAATCCATCACAGCAGTGCCTTTTAGAATCTCACGCTCGCCATTTTCATGAATAACAAGAATGGAGAATTGGGGTTCCACATTTTGCAATGTACTTAAGGATTCGCTATCCAGTGGTAGAACGATGGACGAGGTTCCTGTCACGTTAGCTTTGATTTCTACAGCCGGCCCAATCCGCTTCAGGTTGGATTGTTGCAGGGCCCAATCGCGGATCTGCTGTGTACGTTGTGTATCTGCCTGCTGGAATGACAATGTAACGTCCTGCTGGCCTGAGGCCATGCTGGTTAGGATGTCACTGGATATCATCAGTGTTCCATATCGGGATATCACCGAAGCTCCGATCTTATCCCATTTATTCAGTAAAGAATGAGAAAGGAGAACACGACTAATTTGCTTTTCCTGCTCTAAACGGATGTCTGCGTATGCCTTGCCTTCGCGAAGCGCTTCTTGTATCTGTTGATCCAGAAATGCCGCAGAAGGAGTAAAGAGGATACCATCTTTCCCTTGTTCGGAGAATCCTATCTGTTGTATGACAGCAGAAGTATCCAGATCCTCGTCTTTATCTTTATTAGACTTGCCCGTGTCCGTACTAATCTTGGCAGGGACGATGACTTCTATCGCTTGTGTCAAAGCATGAGAACCATCGCCTACCTTTATGACATCTAAAATTACAGTGACAACTGATGTAGCTGCTGCCGGGAAAAGGGTCCCATCTGTGCGGATGATGTCTGGCTGGCTACTATGGCTGAGGGTCACACGAAAACCATCGGGTACAACAGGCAACCTGAGCAGTGAATCACTTGTTGTAGGGGCTGGTATGCTTGTGATGGAATCCGCGACACGTTGGGCGGTTAAACCTTGTGCATATACTAACCCTGAGGGAGCGCTCTTCATGCCATTTACGCTCTGTAGCACATAGTAGCTGGTTCCCTCGGGAACGAGTGTAAAAATATATTTCCCCTCTCCGGAAGCGATCCCTTCGGCTATAAGCTCCTGCTGGGCATTGTACAGCTCAAGCCGAGCGCCCGGTAGGGCGCCTGTAACGATCACAGAGGCTATTTCTTCATTGCCTGCTGCGGCTCCAACAGCACGGGGCAGCACGTTTATACGGCGCTCTGCAGGCTCTGCCGTCCAGCCTCCATTATCGCTATAAGCATAGTTCAATACATATACGCCGGGTACATTTGTATCGACATTACCGCTGCCTGACAGCTCAGGGATCAGAACATTGCCGTATACGCTGTCCAGTACACTTGCTCCCGGATCGGTGAAGCTGTCGCCAGTTTCCAGAACAATTGGGTTATTGCCGTTCAAACGTACATAAGGTGTATTCGGCAATGCCTTCAATACTGTGATAATAAATGTTCTTTGCACGGAAGCCGAACCTTTTGACACCGTTGCCTTTAATTGCACATTAACATCACCGTCTGTAAACTTGGGCCGATTCACCTGACCGCTGCTGCTGAGGATATCCGGTTGATCCGAGGACCAGTCAATTTGGGTGTCGAATGCCCCTGTACGAGGCAGGGCGATGGAATCCTTAATCCCTTGCGGGTAATCCAGTGTCAGTGTATTTGCCGCCAAATTCACTGCTTCACCAGCACTTACGGGCAGTGCAGGCACGAGCAGGCTGAATGTTTTTCGAAGCTCAACCCCGCCTCTAGACAGAACCGCTTCCAGCGTAATGGTCTGATCACCCTGTACATAGCTCGGGAATATTACATGTCCATTATGATCCAAGAACTCGGGCTGATTCGATGACCATGACACCTGAACGCCATTCAGAGCGTCTTTTGGCAAATATACGTCTCCGGTTACTGTAGTCGTCGGCAACTCAAGCGCCCTGTATGCTGCGTCAACGGCTTCGGTGTCGTTTATCGGCAGACTGAGTACGTGTGCAGTAAAATTCTTTATTTTCGTTAAGCCTGCGAGTTGCAGGGTAGCCGTTAGGGTAACATCCGTATCTCCACTACTATAGGAGGGTCTGGTGAGTGTTCCATCTGCTGCAATAATAAGAGGTTTAGCTGTGGACCATTCGATCTGCACACCACCATAACCGGATAAAGGGAGAGATATATTTTCTTTTACCGCAGACAAATCGCCAAGCGAGAGGGTGTCTGCTGCTTGATCCAATGTATCTTGAGCAGTTATCTTCGATACGGTAACCTCGAAAGTTTGGGTATCCGAGGCGGTTCCCTTCGCAATCGTTGCTGTCAGTTTTACTTTTCGGTCACCCAGATCGTACCGCGGGCGTGTTACAACCCCCTCGTTCGTAATGACGTCAGGGGTATCCGAACTCCAGCTCACCGTCGTATCATTCAATCCAGTGAGTGGCAATGTCAGCTTTTGGGATACCGAATCAGCTGCATCTCCAGGTGCGAAGCCTAAAGCAAGTGCGGCTTTTGCTTGTGCAACTCCCTCGGCATCGGTAAGCATGTTCACTTTAACCTCTGAGGGAGTACTTTCCCCCTTAGCATTCACGGCCTGAAGACTGTAAAGAGCTTCACCTGGCGGCAATGCTGAAGTGTCTATAAATTGGGTTAAGCTACCTGTATAGAGCGTTACACCATTTCGTATGATTTTGTATGAAGTCGCATAAGGAACCGCATCCCAGCTCAATTCCACCGTACTTTCCTTTTTAATTCCTGTAAAATGACCTGGAGCCTGCGGAACGGGCAATCGCTCCCCATAAGCTGCGAATTCCATGATAGAAGCCCATAGATTGTTTCTCGCATTTCCTTGATCAATATATAATCGCAAGTATCGTGTAGTTACAGGAGTAATGCTCTTTTCAAAATTAGAATTCTCATTATTCTGAACGGTATCAACAGTCACCCAATTGCTCCCGTCACTACTCGTTTGCAGTCGGAAACTGTAAGGATCACGTTGATCTTGCCACCCATAAATGACTCCCATACCTGTAACAACGTACCGATTTACGATATACCAGTCTCCCAAGTCTACCTGGATCCATTTTTCACCGTTGCTGGCTTGATACCAGCGGCTTGTCGGTTCGTATGATCCGTCTACTGCTCTGGAGGGTTCATATGGCTGGATGTAACCGCTTGAGCTTACAGGCTTGTGCAGCACTACATTTTCCGAACCAGCAGCTTGGGCCTCGTTTGTCCCTATGAGCAGGAACGCACCGCCGATGAATGGCAGCAATGGAATCAGCAATCGATAGGGTTTTATTTTGTTGCGTGTGAAGTTATTGCCTTCGAGCACGCCATCACCTCTTCTTCATTAAATAGCACACCATTGAACACATTCATTATGGACGGGGCGGGAAATCCCCTAATGTTGCAATGTAGTAATCTACATTCGGCATCGGAGAGGCTCCACGCAAATCAGGCAATGCAAATGTGGTTGTTCCATTCCCCCCGAAATTAGTACCCAGCAGACTGAACAGTGCTGTATTTTGCGAAATAGATAAGAGCTGACCTTCACATTTTAGCCATCCATTGGGAGCGAAAGTGTAAGGATACATCGTAATTTCCCCAAGATAAGGTTCGGGCGATGCTTGTGCCTGCTTGGGACTTATCGCCGTTCCTCCTAACAAAATGATCGCTAACAAACTCAATACAGCGGCTTTCTTCCAAAAATGCTTCTTCATACCTACAACTCCCTTTTAAAATTTGAATAATGGACAAAAACTCAAGGAATTTGTGACATTAGTCATAGAATGAATAGATACTATCATGGATTCAAACTTTTGACACCGTAATTCGCCCATCAAATCTACCTTTTTATACCTTTAATTGATTGAGAAATTTATTCCACAAAATGAATATATTTAGGAAGAAATATCCCTCGTTTGGTCGTATGTGACCCTATGCGATTCGTCGCTCATGCATCTTTTTTCTATTCCCGGTAAATATATATACAAATTGGATGTGAGGGAAGGAGAAATGGACATGTGGCAGGCAATCGGAACTCATATGCCTAAATGGACCGTGTGGATGGAAGCCTTCTTTTTGTTCATCATACCTTTGATTATTTTTCTGACAGTACGACAAATTAGAGCGCTGGATGGTCGAGAGAGCAGACGTATGGAGCGATTAAAGCTTCTAGAAGAACAAGACCGTTCGAAGCATGCAGATCGCAATCCGTCTGTAAGTGAGGAAGAGAAGGCAAAGGAGACCTTTACCGAAGACTATGAAGTCAATTTAGCAAAAATCAGACTTGCAGTCACGGATATGTCAGACGTGAACGAACGATCGATTTTTCTGGAAAAGTTGAACGCTGTTGGCACACTTTTTTTTGTGGATGGATTAACGGACAAGGTTGGCATGGATCAGAACATTTTAAAGCCGCTGATGGATTGGGGCAGCTCCGGGCAAGAGGGCGACGATCTTCCGAAAGGAGAACTGCTTCGGGATATGATTATTCACCAGGTCATGCTGGTATCGGAGACAGAGTATACGTTGGATGTGCGGTTTTCCTTGCAAAAGGTGTTATTTGGTTCAGTGATCCTCATGATTCAGGGCATACCGGGTGCTTTTGTGCTGGGTACACCCAAGGGCAGTACACGTGGGGTGGAAGATCCCATATCGGAATCGGTGCTGCGGGGACCGCGAGTCGGTTTTACCGAGACACTCAGTGACAATACGGCGATGCTGCGCAGGCATGGAGAAAGTACGGAGCTGGCCATGTCGTCATTCAAAGTCGGCAAAAGAGTGGAGAAGCAGCTTATGGTGGTTTATTTCAGAGACATTGCCGATCCGGAGCTTGTAGATGAGGTGAAGCGGCGGGTAAAAACCATTGATATGGATGAGGTACTGGAGTCAGGATATGTGGAGCAGCTTATAGAGGATAATTTTCTTAGCCCGTTTTTGCAGATTCAGAATACGGAGAGACCGGATCGGGTCATGGCCGCTTTGCTGGAGGGACGTGTAGCGATTCTACTGGACGGTACACCTTTTGCGCTCCTTATGCCTGTAACGTACGGGATGATGCTCCAGTCTCCCGAAGATTACTATGAACGATGGATACCAGGGTCGCTTATTCGATTTCTTCGTTTTATGGCAACTTCGATATCTTTGTTCGCTCCTGCGCTCTATATTTCATTTATCTCGTTTCATCCCGGACTGATTCCGACCAAGCTGGTTATTTCCATTATCAGTGCGAGACAGGGGGTTCCTTTTTCCACGCTAATCGAGGCCCTGATTATGGAAACTTCCATCGAAATTTTACGTGAGGCAGGACTCCGGCTGCCTAAACCCATAGGCCCTGCAATGGGCATTGTCGGCGGTCTTATTATTGGACAGGCTGCCGTAGACGCCGGAATAGTAAGTCCCATTCTTGTCATTGTGGTGGCAGTTACGGCCATCTCCTCTTTTGCCTCACCTGTATACAGTGCTGGGATTTCCATGCGTGTACTTCGTTTTGCGGCGATGTTTACGGCGGCCATCTTCGGTTTGTATGGAGTGATCATGTTTTTTCTGATGCTGAGTATTCATATGGTGAAGTTAAAAAGCTTCGGCGTGCCATTCCTTAGTCTAACGGCCCCGCGTTCGTTGAAGGACTGGAAGGATTACTTCATACGGGCACCGTTACAGTTTATGAGAAACAGACCCATTCTATTGAAGCATAAAGACCCCAAGCGAAAAGGATGAGTTCAATACAGGAGGAAGCAAGATGGCCCGTGGGAAAAAAGTGGATAAAATCACAACATTACAGACGACGGCGATTGTGGTTAGCTTTATGCTGGCTGCTGGGTTGCTTACCCTGCCCAGAGAAGCGGTTGAAGCTGCGAAAACACCGGATGCGTGGATATCTGTCATTTTAGCAGGGGGGGTAACTTTCCTGTTCGGATGGATTATGGTTAAACTAAGTCAACGGTTTCCAGAGAGTACCTTTTACCAGTATGTTCAGCAGATCACAGGCAAAGCTGTCGGCAAAGGGTTAGGGGCGCTACTCGTCATTTATTTTGTTAGTATAGCTGCATTCGAAATCCGATCTGTGGAGGAAGTTACGTCGTTCTTTCTACTTGAAGGAACTCCGGCGTGGGCTATTTCAGCACTTTTTATGTGGATCTCTCTGTACCTTTGCATGGGCGGCATTGGATCTTTGGGGAGAATATGTCAAATTATATTTCCGATTACGGCGTCTATCTTTTTGTTGATATGCTTGCTGGGATTGAATGTTTTTGAATTGAATAATTTGCGCCCTGTCTTGTCGGAGGGGGTGATGCCAGTGCTTAGAACTCTCAAGACTACAACCCTGACATTAACGGGGACCGAGTCTCTGCTTATTATTCTTTGTCGCATGGAAAAACCGGAGAAAGCCACCAAGGCAATCGGGCTGGCGTTTGGGATCGCGGTCGTTTTTTATACGGCTGCGTTGATTCTGTGCATTGGCGTTTTTTCGGTGGAAGGGATTGTGACCAGAACCTGGCCTTTTTTGGATTTGGCTCGCAGCTTTGAAGTGGAGTATCTGGTATTTGAACGGTTCGAATCCCTATTGCTGTCGATCTGGATCATGCAAATTTTTGCCACATTCAGTATCGCTTTTTATTGCGCTTCGCTCGGAGTTTCTCAAATTTTGAATGGCTCTTATTCCAAGATGCTGTTTATTTTGCTCCCGTTCATTTATGTCCTGTCGCAAATTCCTAAAAACCTAAATGAGTTATTTTCTTTTGGAACGATCATCGGGAATGGATCTTTCATTTTGTTCGCTCTGCTTCCACTGCCGCTGTTACTTATTTCTCGCTGGAGGGGGGGACGGTCATGAAAAGAGTCCGGTTTGGATTACTCGGAATGGCGGGTCTTCTGATATGCAGTACACTTTCAGGTTGCTGGAGCAGCTCTCCGGTTGAGGATCTAAATCTGGAGACAGGCATTGCTATGGATGTAGCGGAAAAATCTTCGCAAGAAGAGCAAATTAATCGAAAAGGAGGAGAGTATCCGAAAAAAGAGTTAATTACGGGAACCTTTCAATTTATCATCCCAGAGGAAAGCGGCGGCTCCAACAGTTCCTCTCCACAAGCTAAAAAATTTTTTAATATTACGGAAACGGGAGATTCCGTTTTTGAAATGTTAAGAGAAATTTCGTTGCGGACCAATCGGCCTCCCATCGGACATCATTTAAAAACGATTATTATCAGCTCCAGTCTGCTCCGTAAGATTCCGTTGTATGAGCTGCTGGACTTTTTTTTGGGGGATAATGACATCCGGCCCAGCGTCCAGCTGCTGATTAGTACGGATAAGGCTGGCAATGCGCTTCAGGAGAGAATCCCCGGTCAGATTCCTGCCTATATCTTAAAGGATATTTTCGTAAACCGTAAACGAAACGCGCGGTTGATAAAGCCCGTGGCCTTGGTTAAAGTGATCGGTCCCATGAAGGGTAAAAGTAGCTTTATATTGCCTAATGTCATTACGGCAGAGAATGAAATCAAGCTCGCAGGTGCGGGAATCATCAAGGGAAAGACACAAACATACGGTGGATTTCTGAATGAGTCAGAGGTCGAAGGTCTCATGTGGATCAAAGGCCAATTGGCTGGAGGCGTGCTGAAAAGTACCGATCCGCAAACCGGTAAAAATATTGCATATGAGATCAAATCGGTGAAAAGCAGGATCAAGGCCATAGTTCAGGGGGACAATATTTCCTTCCAAGTAAAAATGACCTCAGAGGGACGCGTTTCGGAGGTTTTTAACAAGAGTGAAAATTTGCGCAGCAACAATGTGCTCGGACAAGAAGAGAGTCTCTTTCAGGAGAAAGTGAATTCATTAGCCGAACAAACCGTAGCCAAATTGCATAAGTTGCAGGCAGATGTCGGAGGTTTCGGAGAAGCTTTGAGGATTCAACATCCTAAAGTCTGGCATAAGGTCAAAAAGGATTGGGATACAACTTTTAGTACCATTCCAGTACGTTTTAGCACGGATATTCATATTGAGGATTACGGCTCTTCGATTACAACGGCAGACTAAAGAGATTCATTTTCACGTGTTATAGAAAAGCCTTCAATACCACGAATCTACGGGGCGTTGAAGGTTTTTTTATACTTCTTATTTCTTTTTCCTAAAGAACTATTCAAACAGGGACAGCGTTTCTTCCAGCCACGTAATATAGCTTTCCTCCCGATTAATGGCACGGCTCAGTACCAGATAATGGCCGAATTGATTAGAGCCGGGAGCTTGAAGGTTTTCGTCCAGCCGTTGAAGGGATTTTTTACTTTCGTACAGATATTCCAGCTTCACTTTCCGTTTGGCAATCTGGTCCTCGAACAATCGCTTGTTTTCTTCCTTGGGGATGGCTGCTGAGAAATACAGCATGAGCATAAACTCATCCTTTTCCGTTTCCGGTAACTCTTTGGGACTCAGCAGCCATTCGGTCAGCTCTTGGGTTCCTTTAGAGGTAATGCAGTACAGCTTCTTTTCCAGCTTGGCTCCTGTAATGGAGGTGCGATATTCAATGAGTTCCTCTTCGGTCAGCCTCTTTAACTCGGGATAGATCTGACTGTGTTTGGCGCTCCAAAATTGTCCGATTTCCTTCTTGAATTGACTCGTAATATCGTAGCCGCTCATTTCCTCTTTGTGAACCAGGCCCAAAATGGCATATTTTAATGTGCGTTTCAACGTAGCTCTCCTCGTAAAGCGGTATTTGACACTAGTATACCACAGTGCTACAATTCATATGTAGTTAAAAACATGTTTAAGTTTACATGTTTTAAATTGACTACTTATTATCTTTGGTCTCCTATTCAATTCATGAAAAACTTATAATTAGGAAAGAAGGATGCAAGATGGACAAGTTTATCGGCAGCCACATGATCTACACCTATGAGAATGGTTGGGAGTACGAAATATATATTAAAAATGAAAATACGATTGATTATCGCATTCATAGTGGGATGGTAGGCGGCCGCTGGGTACGTGATCAGAAGGTGAATCTGGTGAAGCTGGTGGAGAATGTGTATAAAGTATCGTGGACCGAACCGACAGGCACTGACGTTTCTCTGAACTTTATGCCTGAGGAAAAACGTATGCACGGTATTATTTTCTTCCCTAAATGGGTTCATGAGCATCCGGAAATCACTGTGCGCTATCAAAACGATTTTATTCCGCTGATGGAAGAATCGCGTGAAAAGTATGAAACGTATCCGAAGTATGTGGTTCCTGAATTTGCAGATATTACATTCATCGAAAATGCGGGTGTGAACAACGAACGATTGATTTCCCAAGCACCTTACGCAGGAATGACAGACGATATTCGTGCGGGTAAGCTGCAAGTATAATCAAAACCTTTGCTGATGGAAGTGGAAGTGTAAAGCCTGGCCTGTGTGAACAGTCCCAGGCTTGTTTATGTTAACTGGAGAGTGGGTTGAAAATGGGTCTGTGGGCGATATTTAGAATGAATAGTAGACCAGACCATGCTCAATGAGATACGAACGGCTAATCCGGGGAGTTAGGATGGGGACTGCTGGGGAGAGAATGTGCAGGTTCGCATGGGTAGCCAGGTCGGATAAGGCAGACAGAGCCAGCTCTGTTTTAACAGGCCCCCAGTGATCAGCGTGATGCTGAATATATTGCTCAGCCTCGGTCAGGGACAGACCCTTGAGTAAGGTAAACACGGAAGCCCAGCGGACGAGGTCAAAGGCTCCTTTAATTTCAAGCAGTTCGTATTCCGCCCGGCCTTGAGCGCCGTTACACGACATAGTAAGCAAGCCGCAGCAATGGTGTTGATAGGGTTTGGAGTCAGGAAATTGACGATAGTCGTATTGAATAATTTCCATGGAACCAATGCGTAATTGGGTCGCTTGGGGCGTTGTGGGCTGGGCAAGCGTCATGCTCATGCTAGAACGGCCTCCTTCTCGGGTTCACTGTAAATAGGGATGGAAGAATCATACGTCACAGCGGATGTAATGTAAATCACGAATACAAGTGTAAAATAAGGATATGTAGCGGAAAACGAGTTCTAATGCCAATGGAAACGGATACTTGCATCCGTTTCTTTTATTATCTTGCCGAACGTCTTTATATTACAAAAAGACAACCCCAGGTCTCCCCAGGGTCGTCTCTACTAAAAATATATTTCAGCATTTGCAAAATGCTAATTTAGCTGATCACACGGGTGCGACGTCCTGAATCGCTTCTTCTTCTTTCCAGATCACGTTCTCGCGATAGTTTGATCCCCAATCGTACATCGCTCTCAGTACCGGAATCAGGCTTTCACCATGCTCCGTCAGTGAATATTCCACATGCGGAGGGACGACGGGATAGACTTTACGAAGAATGAGTTTATCTTCTTCCAGCTCACGCAATTGGTTGGTCAGCATTTTTTGCGTAATGTGGGGGATCAGCTTCTTCAATTCACCGAACCGCTTGGTGCCTTCCATACCGAGATGCCACAAAATAATCAGCTTCCATTTTCCACCGATGACCGCGAGCGTCAATTCTTTATCACAATTAATCAGCTTCAAATCAATCCGGTCTTTTACAGTAGTGATATTCATCGACCTCCTGTCCGTAGTTATTCCAAGTATACTATTAATAACTACTATACGCAAAAGGAGATACATCCATTTTGGAAACTATGCATACGTTTGGGTACAGATAGACCGGACAGGGACAAACGGATGATGTGTGCAAGAATGGAAGAGTCCAGAAATCAGCGACGTTTAAGAAGGAATAACGATGGTGTTAAATGACTCCGGCTCCAGCTCCAAGCGGTGCATTGTTTCTCTGACAGACAGGTTCAGTACACGCGATTCCTTGAACGGGTTGGCGATGACTAGCACCCTTTGCCCGTCCGTATTTTGAAAAGCAACTGCGTTTCCAGTCCATGAGCCATGAAGTCCAATGCGTCTGGCACCCGGTAATACAAAATGAGAAAAGTGCTTCATGACGTAATGCTCCGGATTCAGGATAGGTTTTCGATCCGCTGGATCAACGGTAATCATCGAATTTTGCTCCCAGCCCCAGGTACTCTTGCCTTTCGGTTCCAAAACCATATTCCAGTAAATATAAGCATTCACACCATTGGTGAAGTAGTGTTGGTACAGGTTATATACATATTTGGCGTAGTCCCATGAGTTTTCTCCGTTCCCGCATTCATTTTCCGTCTGCATGTAACGAAGCTCAGGATAGCTGGCTACGGTGCGCTGAATGGCATTTTTGCCTGCCCACTGGTAGCCTACGCCTTTAATATATTTGTAGGCTTCGGGGTCACTCAACACGGTATGAGCATACTCATCGAATCCGGTAGAAGTTTTTTTCATTAATTCCTCCCACGGATCGGGGGCGTTAATGGTACCCAGCCAAATTTCCGTATCCAGTCCATGTTCCTCAAAGGCAGGGCCCAAATAGTCGCGAATAAATTCACGCAGCTGCTCTCCGGTCCATACACAGGAAGGGAACTTCTGATCGGCAATGACTTCATTTTGAACATGAACTTGATGGATCGTAATGCCTGCCTCGCGGTAAGCCTGAACAAATTTGACAAAGTACAATGCATACGCTTTCAAAATATCCTTTTCCCAGCGCAGAGTGCCGTAATTGTAGGCTTTAGGTGATTTCATCCATGTCGGCGGGCTCCAGGGTGAAGCGAACAGCTTCAAGTCCGGATTGAGTTGTAACGCTTCCCGAATAAAAGGAATGAGATACTGCTGATCGCGCTCAATGGAAAAGTGCTTCATCTCCACGTCGCCGTCCGTTTCATTGTGACTGTACCATTCCAGCGCGTAGTCACTCGCTCCAATAGGAAGTCGACAAATCGTAAACTTGTGCTCGCCCTCCGGGTGAAAGAGAGAATGAAGTATCCGATCCCGTTCGTCCTTTTCCAAATGGTTCAGGGCCACATAACCCAATTCATTAAAACAACCGCCAAAGCCTTCGACAAGCTGATGTGTTTCTTCCGTAATGGTTAGGTTAGCACTGTCTTGGGTTTCGGTAAGATGATGAGCTTGGGATTGCCAAGCTTTAGCTTTGGAAGTGGAAAACCATTGAATGGTTTGATTACTCATGTATTACCCTCCTGTTCAAGCTTTTTGTATCTCTTCTTATTATAGGGTAGGATCATAGGAGAAGAGATGGCCTGAGCCAAGACAAATTTGCCCTAATCCAAGTTGGAATTTGCGGATGAGAAGTTCTACTGATAAGAAGTGCCAAGAACACATAAAGTACACATGTCTTTGATATGCTGTTGTCCTAGAACGACCGAAAGAGGGAAGTCGATTGAATAAAAGAGTTCTTCTCGTGGAGGATGAAATACGTATTCGTGAAGTTATTGCGGATTATTTTAAACAGAATAATTGGGAAGTCTATGAAGCAGGCAATGGAAAAGATGCACTAATCTGGTTTGATTCGGTGCAGCCAGACCTGATTATACTCGATATTATGATGCCGGAGCTGGATGGTTGGGAGGTGTGCCGTCAGGTACGCAGCCGTTCAGGTGTGCCCATCATTTTGCTGACGGCCAAATCCGGTGATGATGATAAAATATTGGGCTTTGAGCTGGGGGCGGATGACTACGTTACCAAACCTTTCAGCCCCAAGGTACTGATCGCCCGCGCGAACGCGCTGATGAAACGGGTGGAGGGACATGTACAGCCGGAGTCGCATATTTTGCGGTTCGGTAGTGCTATTCTCAACACGATGGCTCATCGGCTTGAGGTGGATCAGGCAGAAGTCGAGCTGACGCCCAAGGAGTATGAGCTGCTGCGACTGCTTATACATAATAAAGGCATAGTCATTTCACGGGATGCGATACTGAACCGGGTGTGGGGCATCGACTTTGAAGGAGACACACGAGTTGTCGATACGCATATCAAAAAGCTGAGAAGTAAGCTAGGTCGTGAATCACGCCATATCCGCACGGTTTTTGGTACAGGCTACAGGTTTGAGGAGGAAGAATGAACAAACGGGGAGTTACCTTTAAGTTGTTCATTATGACGGTTGTTTTTTTCCTGTGTTTTTACGGTATGGTGATTTTAAGTCAATTGCTGTTTTTTGAAAACTTTTATCAGCAACAGAAGATTGGTCGTGTGGAAAGCCGTTTGCAAAGCTTCGGTCAAAGTTATGTCAAGGAGGCTTGGGGATCGGGCAGGGTTTCGCGAGAGGCAGCTCGCTTTATGTTTCAGAATAAGAACCAGTTGGCGATTGTAACGCTGGACGGCAAAGTAAAGCTGGATGATCCCTTTCATATCAGTCTCAGAAAAGCAGATGGTAAAATTGCTAAGATATCGCTATCTCTGTTTATGAGCGAGTACGGAGATGAGCTGAGAACTGCCCGGATTCAGCCCGGTGATACGGTAACTGTTGAAGGTGAGGTATTGGGGACTGACGGCATCTCTTCTGCCAACTTAATTTATCCAACAGGCATCCAGAAGCCTGGTTTCAAAAATATAGGAACGACATCGGAAGAAGCCAGCACAGATGGCAGTGTAAGATTGTCCGGTACGGTGACAGAGATTGTACTGCCGGATCTGAAAACATGGAGTCAGCGACAAGGATTACTGTTTAGTGCGCTGGAGGAATGGTTTCCTTTATCGCAGACGCATCTGGAGAGGCTCCAGAATTTTGAAGTGTTGGAGGAAGAGTGGACAGAACCTTGGACGGGTGTACGTAATGCAGTTATAGTCCATCCTGTTCGTCAGAACACGGGCGAGATCGACCTACTATTCACAGTGACCTCGTTGCAGGAAATCAGTGAGACGAATGAAGCTCTGCGCTGGTTTTATCTGTATTTGGGGATCGGGGGATTTGCACTGATTCTGATTTTGTCTCTATTCTATTCCCGAATGGTGACACGTCCGCTCATAGCTTTGAATAATACCGCCAAGCGGATGGCTAAGCTCGATTTTACAGCCCATACACCCATCCGGCAAAATGATGAACTGGGCAGCCTTTCCTACAGCATGTATACCCTGTCCCAGAACCTGGACACAGCTTTGCGCGAGCTTCAGGAGGCCAATCAGCAATTGGTAGAGGACATGGAACAGAAGCAGAGGA
Source organism: Paenibacillus sp. TY11 (assembly GCF_059772165.1). NCBI lineage: Bacteria > Bacillati > Bacillota > Bacilli > Caryophanales > Paenibacillaceae > Paenibacillus > Paenibacillus sp. TY11. The sequence goes on from NZ_JCBAIQ010000010.1 coordinate 181,598, forward strand.
TGGAGGCTGTGCAACAAGACTTTTTTGCCAACGCTTCTCATGAGCTGAAAACCCCGCTGAGTATCATTAAAGGCTTCGCAGAGGGGCTACAAGATGGGGTTAGCGCCGGGAAGCAGGATCATTATATAAAAGTCATTGTAGAGGAAGCGGACAAAATGGAGCGATTGGTCAAGGATATGCTGGACCTCGCCAAATTGGAATCGGGTACCCTCAAGCTTCGCAAGACGACCTTTATGCTGAGTGAGCTGGTGGAGGAAGTCGTGGACAAGCTATTCCATCTGTTGAAGGAGAAAAAGCTGGAAGTGGTCATTATCCCCGCCAATGAGATGCCGATTCATGCCGATGCAGGATGGCTGGAACAGGTGATTATCAACTTTGTTGTCAATGCCATGCGGCATGCTGAGGAAGGAAGCTCGATCACGATTCGTATCGAAGGCTCTGGGGAAATCAATACGTTTTCCATTGAAAATAAAGGTGAGACCATTCCTGACGATCAGCTGGAGCAGATATGGGATCGTTTTTACCGGGCCGAGCTATCACGTAGCCGCCAGACAGGTGGGACAGGACTCGGGCTGTCGATCGTCAAACGAATTTTGGATTTGCACGAATTCCGCTATAAGGCGGAGAATACCAAGGACGGCGTCCGTTTTGTCGTCGTATTCGGAGGCTAAGCTATGACAAAGGAGTTAAGGAGTATGAAATGGAATTGGTTGCCCTCACTATGCACGATTGCAAACCTGGGGGCAGGGGTCTTATCCCTGTATTTCACGATTCATGAGCAATATATGACCGCTTTTATTCTCGTAGTGGTGGCTGCTTTATGGGATGTGTTAGACGGTTTGCTGGCAAGGCTGCTGCATTGCTCCAGTGATTTTGGCAAGCAGCTCGATTCGCTGGCGGATGTTGTCTCATTTGGTGTTGCCCCTGCTTTTCTGATCTTGTTATACAAGCTGGGAGATACCCATTGGATAGGTCCGCTTGTAGCTGTTTTGTTTGTAATATGCGGTGCGGTGAGGTTGGCAAGATTCAATCTAATGGCTTTTAGCAAAGGTTTTGTAGGTATGCCGATTACGGCGGCGGGTGTGATTTTGTCTTTTATGTTTTTATGGAGTGAGCATTTGAAGTCGGGGTTGTTGCTTGCGCTAATGGTAGTGCTGTCGTTCCTGATGGTTAGCCGTATTCCCTTCCCGTCCTTCAAAAAATAATCGGTCAGGAGGTGGCGTCCCTATGGAATGGGTCATCACCATGATTACACAATACGGATATATCGCTATTTTTGCGCTTCTTGCCCTTGGAATTATCGGCCTTCCGGTTCCAGATGAAATTATTATGGTGTTTGTCGGCTATTTATCCTCTATTATGGTACTGAATTATTCGGTGTCTATATTGGTCAGCTTCATCGGTGCGATGACAGGGATGATGATCAGCTACACGCTAGGCAAAAAGCTGGGTCAGCCCTTGGTGGATAAGCACGGCAAGTGGGTCGGATTGACACCGAAGCGATTTGCAAGAGTTAAAGGGTGGTTTGCACGCTTTGGATTGTGGACCATTTTGTTCGGTTATTTTATCCCAGGAGTCAGACATGCGACAAGCTATTTGTCGGGGATTAGTGCGATGCCTGTCCGAAAATATATGCTGGTGGCAAGCGCAGGCTCTCTAGTATGGACGCTTGTCTTTATCTCCATTGGTTATATTGCCGGGGCGAATATAAACTTTCATTAAGATGACTTCAAAAGTAATGTAGCATTTTTCATGTATTGCACCGATAATATAAATAAAGATACTGTACAACCAGTGAGGGGATCTGTATTGAATGCTTTAATGAAGTATATTGAGAAGTTACCCGGGTTTCTGCAAATAATCTTGAATATCTCGCTTTTTCTGGTCGGGCTGATTTTAAGCTTCTTACTTCTAAAAGAAACATGGTCTATTTTTTCTTATGTTTTCTTGTATACAGAGGCCGACAAAAATTACTATGAATTCACGGAAGAGTTGCTTGTGTTCTTCTTGTATTTTGAATTCATTGCATTAATAATTAAGTACTTTAAAACCAATTTTCATTTTCCATTACGTTATTTCATCTATATTGGGATCACGGCCGTCATCAGGCTCATTATTGTAGATCATGATGATGCTAAAAATACATTCTGGTGGTCCATTGCTATCCTAGTCATGGTAGGTTCTCTATTGATCGCTAACAGTAAATTGTTAAAAAGAGAAAGTTGATGCTGGGGAAGATTGCAAGGTTGACAGACAAGTGGGAGAGAGGGAATAAAGACGAATGGTAAGAAACTGGATGAATCATGCGGGCGTCAGGCGGATAGCCGTCCTTGCGATAATCGTTTTGCTGTTGTTTATGTTAAGAAGCATGATGAATATTATGTTGTTAACACTGCTGCTTACGATCCTGATTGGGAGTATATATAACGGAGTGAATAAGCTGGTCAAGCGGTTCGCCAATGTGCCGTCAATGATCGTGCTGCTTCTGGTGTATGGGCTGCTAATCCTGATTATGGTGTGGGGCGTTTACCGAATGGTGCCGCTAATCATTGTACAGGTCAAGCAGGTGTATCTAATGATTCAGCAAGCGTATATGTATCCTGATCGTAATCAATGGAACGAAACGATTATCGAATTTATGGATACGCTGAATGTTCAGCGGCTATTTGAGCCTGGCCTGAGTGCAGTGATGAAGGTCAGTCAACTGGGAACACAACTGCTGGTGTCGATTATTTTGAGCTTGTTCTTCCTGATGGAAAAATCCTATATTACACGTTTTACAGCTACGTTTGTAGATAGCAAGCTGGGCTGGTTTTTCAAGGAAGTGGGTCATTTTGGCCGTATGTTCCTGGATACGTTCGGGAAGGTATTGGAGGCTCAACTGCTGATTTCACTTATTAACTGTATATTGACCACAATTGCGCTCTGGATTATGGGCTTCCCTAATCTGCTCGGTCTTGCGCTCATTATTTTCGTGCTGGGATTGGTCCCGGTGGCAGGTGTGTTTATCTCGCTGGCACCGCTCGGCCTGATCGCTTTCAGTGTCGGCGGCATTCAATATGTGGTTTATCTGGTTATATTGATCGTGGTGATTCATGCGATTGAGGCCTATTTCTTAAATCCGAAGCTGATGTCGTCCAAAACGAATTTACCGATCTTCTTTACCTTTGTCGTACTTATTTTCTCTGAGCATCTGATTGGAATTTGGGGCTTAATTGTAGGTATTCCGCTGTTTGTTTTCTTCCTTGATCTGATTGGGATAAAACGCAAACAAGAGAAGGATACCTGATTCAGCACTATAGATTCCACCCTAGTATAGTGACTATTGATTTGCCACGAATGCCTGCGAAGCCGCAGGCATTTTTTTATTGCCCTTTTATTCATAGGAAGGATTGCTGACGCTCATCATCATGCAGGAGGTGTCCAACGGCATTATCTAATGCATTCTCACCTGCTTTTTTATAGTACACTGAATATGCAAGATTAGATCAAGTTAAAAGAAATGAGATGATACGGATGGAACAGAAAATTAAGGTATTGGCTATATCGGGTAGCCTTCGTCAAAAGTCCTCCAATACAGCGCTTATGAAGGCTACTATTGGGCTGGCTTCTGAAAATATGATGTTCACCGTCTATGATGGATTGGGGGATCTTCCGTATTTTAACCTTGACTTGGATATAGATGAGGGGTCAGCTTCCGTAAGAGAGCTACGGGAATAATTGAAACAAGTGGATGGAGTGCTGATCTGTACACCGGAATATGGAAATGGTGTGCCGGCGCTGAAACTAGGCAGGAGCTAGAAGCATTACTTCAAGGGCTTGAGCAAGCATGCTCAAGCACAGGAACTCTTTAGATTTTTGAAGTTTAATAAAGGAAAAGCAGCGGCAGTCTAAGATTTCATTTTCACCTTCGAAGCTGCCGCTTCCTCTTTTAATTGACTTTAAAGTTTGAAATATTGCTAAATCATCAGGACGTGTATGAGGTCACGGACGGTCGATAAATTCGTATAGAAAGGATTGACCCTCCCGATAGAAACGCGGGTCATATACGCCCAGACGCTGTCCGTCGTCTACAACGACCACGAAGGGCGACCATTGCACAAGCGTTTGCGCCTTCGGATTGCCAGCAAACAGCGAATCTAGATTGGCCTCATCCTTGGATGGCAGCTTCGCCACCGTGTGAAAGCCTGTCCAGAGGGAGCCTTTGCTCAAGGTGACCATGGAGTCTTTTTTGCTAATTACAGTGAACACACCGGGTACAAAATCGGCAGATAGCGCTGCCTGCTCATAAGGTGCTTGTGTCTTTTGCTGGTGCAGAATCAGCATACCTTGGGCGGTCTGAACAGTGAAATGCAGCGCCATCAGCGCCCATACGATCCGGTAAACGGTCATCGAAGATATCCGGGCAGAACGCCGGAAGCGGACATAGAGGAATCCCCCCAGCATCAACGCCCATAGGACAAGGTCCACAATCGAAATCGTCCCGAAGGTCACTCTCATCTGCGAGAAAGGCTCAAAATAACCGGTCCCCCAAGCATTAAACAGATCGCTCGTATCATGAATGAACACAGCCAGCAGGGCTATTCCAAACCACTTCCAGCCGGATTGCCGGAAGAGCAAGCGCACCAGTAAAGCAATGAATGCCGCCCATACGGGAACGAGGAACAGTGAATGGGTGAGGCCCCTGTGCCACATCTGGTATCGCCCCGACACATCCCACAATGTAGAAATCACATCTATATCAGGGATTTGCGAGCCAATAACAGTGCTGAATAGCAGTGCGCCTCTTTGCTTGCGCGTCATATTCGGCTTTTTGACTGCGCCGTATAAGGCCAAGCCAAATAATGTGTGTGTGATGGTATCCATAATGACTCTCCTTTTGGCACAGATATTCTAATTGTAGCATGGGACTATTGTATGTGGAGAGCGTGATATAATAGAGCACAAATCGTTTCATAGATTGATGACTGGAGCAGAGGAGTGAAGGCTGGTGTATGAACAAATTGTAACGTATGGTCTGAGCAAAAAAGAAGCTGTTAAGGATTATCCATTTGGTGCTGATCCGCTGGTACTAAAAGTAGGGGGCAAGATGTTTGCTCTATTATCTGAAAAGGACGGCATTAGCCACGTATCCCTAAAATGTGATCCGGTCATTGCAGAAAATCTGCGTGAGCAAAACAAGGCGATTAAGCCAGGTTATCATCTGAATAAAAAGCATTGGAATACGATAGAGGTTGATGCTACCTTTCCACTGGAGGATTTGTACAGCATGATCGACCATTCGTATGAGCTGGTCTTCAAGAGCTTAACCAAAGCGCAACGCGAAGCGATTACGATGAGAATACGGGCCGATCTGTAAAGGGCTGGTGAAGCCCTTATAGTTTTACTTGACAGAAATCACGAATGGATATATTCTTAATTTAAAGATAATTCATTTAAAAATAATATCAAGGGTGGAACTTAACATGAGCGAACTGGTGAATATTATTCAAGAGAGAAGATCAGCTTCTAAATTTATTCCTGATGTTACTATAGATGCAAAAGAACTAGAAGAAATATTTCAGCTGGTGAAGTTTGCTCCATCGGCTTTTAATTTACAGCATGCGCGTTATATCGTAGTGCAGGATGCTAATACCAAACAAAGACTGCATGATGAGGCAAGTAAGCAGTACAAAATATTAATGGCTTCGGCGACCATTATAGTGCTGGGGGATACAGAAGCTTATACCAAGGTAGCTGACCTCAACGAAGGATTCCTGAATTTAGGTGTCCTGAGCAAGCAGGAATATGATAGTACAGTGGAATCGGTAACTCAGTTTTATCGCGAGCGGGGACCTGTCTTCCAGAGAGAAGAAGCGATCCGTAATGCCAGCCTGTCGGCTATGCAATTTATGTTGATTGCCAAGGACAAAGGCTGGGATACTTGCCCGATGATCGGCTTTGACCCGGCGAAGGTGCAGGAAGTATTGAATATTCCAGAACAATTTGTGCCTGTGATGATGATTACCTTGGGGAAAGAGGACGAATCGGGTCAGCGGCCACGGGGATACCGCAAGCCGGTTGGACAATTTGTCAGCTACAATGGATTTTGATTTTTTCTAATATTGTAAATGAATTATCATGTTAATAAAGGAGTGATGAAGATGTCATTGAAAACCGCTGGAATTCACCATATCACGTCCTTTGCAGGCGACCCGCAGGGCAATGTTGACTTTTACGCAGGTGTGCTTGGTTTACGATTGATTAAAAAGACGATCAACTTTGACGCTCCAGAAGTATACCACTTGTATTTTGGTAATGAAGAGGGCAGCCCAGGAACGATCATTACCTTTTTTCCAGCTCCGGGTACACGCAAGGGTAAGATTGGAGGCGGACAGGTCGGGATTACGACGTATGTCGTGCCGTCCGGTGCTTTGGAATACTGGGAAAACCGCCTGCATAGCTTGAAGGTGTCTTTCACGAAGGCTACTCGTTTTGGCGAGTCATTCATCCAGTTCCGAGACAATGAGGGCTTGCATCTGGAGCTGGTGGAGCGCGAAGAAGGCCCGGTGAACACGTGGACAGCCGGCGGTGTGCCTACAGATAAAGCCATCAAAGGCTTTGGCGGCGCGGTACTGTATAGTGCAGATTCCAAGCATACGCAAGGGGTACTGGAGAACGTCCTGGGGATGACTCCTATTGGAGAAGACGAAAATGCAGGCTACATCCGCTATCAGACGACTGGGGATTTGGGTAACCTGATTGACATTCCGGTCAAGGATGTACCGTGGGGGAATGGCGGTGCCGGTACGGTTCATCATATTGCCTGGCGCGCGCAGGACGACACGGAGCATCAGGCGTGGAACGAATGGGTTCACCAGCATGGATTTGGGACCAGTGGTATTGTGGATCGTCAATACTTCAATGCCGTATACTTCCGCGAGCAAGGCGGTATTTTATTCGAGATCGCAACTGATCCACCCGGATTTACCGTGGATGAGGAATTGAATGAGTTGGGGCACAAGCTGATGCTGCCTGAATGGTATGAGCCTCAGCGCGTCCTGATTGAGTCTAACCTGGTTCCTATTGAACTTAGAGTGATCAAACAGGATTAATCGGTTTGAGCAGGACAATCATATATGCAGCACAAAAAGGTCCAATGCGGGTATTTCCACCCCAATTTGGACCTTTTTGTCTCTAAATTGCCATACAGCGTAAAATAAGCGTGAAAGAGCGGTTTAGATCATGAGCAGTTCACGAATCTCCAGCTCGGTCAGTGCTGAAAGAGTTTCTTGTCCCGGCTGAATGACCTGATCGATCAGGTTTTTCTTTTTTTGCTGTAGCTCATACATTTTGTCCTCTACCGTACCTTGGGCGACGAGACGAATAACCTGCACGACTTTTTTCTGACCCATTCGGTGTGCGCGGTTGGTAGCCTGCTCCTCTACAGCGGGATTCCACCACAGGTCATACAGAATGACTGTATCTGCGCCGGTGAGGTTCAGGCCAGTGCCTCCTGCCTTTAGGGAAATCAGGAACAGCTCGCGTTCTCCTTCGTTGAAGCGACTGCACAGCTCGACTCGTTCCGGAGCGGGAGTCTGCCCATCCAGGTAAAAGTAGGACACCCCTTCTCGAGCAAGCTCGCGTCCGATCATTTGAAGCATCATGGTGAACTGTGAAAAAATGAGTATCCGTTTCCCGGAGCTGAGACATTCCGTAATGATCTCCAACAGCTGTTCAAATTTGGCGGAGCTTCCCGTATATCCTTCGATGAACAAGCCCGGATGACAGCAGAGCTGACGAAGTCGGGTCAGACCTGCGAGAATTTTGATCCGATTTTTCTGAAATCCTTCCTCGTTGAGATGCTTCAACGTTTCATGCTGGAGCTTGGCCAGATAGGCTGTATACAGCTTTTTTTGATCTGGCAGAAGCCGGGATACCTGCACGGATTCGATTTTTTCCGGCAGTTCCTTTAGGACATCGCTCTTGAGACGGCGCAGCAGAAACGGACGAACCCGCTTGGCAATCACATTTCGAGGCAGGTTGTGAAACGCTCTTTTTCCGCCGGGAAATAGCTCAGGAAATACAACGTCGAAGATGGACCACAGCTCTTCCAACGTATTTTCTACTGGCGTTCCTGTCAGGGCAAAACGGTAACGGGCTTTTACATCCTTAACAGCCTGCGCCGTCTGGGTGGCATGGTTCTTGAACGCTTGTGCCTCATCCAGAATAAGCGTATGAAACGATGGCTTGCTGTACACATCTGCATCGCGTCGTAGCAGCGGATAGGATGTAATGACGACATCATAACTGGCGGCATCCCGTATGATCCGCCCGCGTTCTTCCGGGCTGCCATCTGCGATAGTGACGCGGATATGTGGGGCAAACTTCTCCAGTTCATTTCGCCAATTATACACCAGTGATGCAGGGGACACGATCATGGCTGGAAGCTGCTGGCTGCGAATCTCCGGCAATACTGAGACGAGAAAGGCGATACTTTGCAGCGTTTTACCCAGCCCCATATCATCTGCCAAAATGCCCCCAAAACGGTAATGCGCCAATGTCTTAAGCCATTGAAAGCCGTAAACCTGATAATCTCTCAAGATTGGAGCAAGCATGTCTGGAACTGGAAAGTCGAGATGGTCTGGGTTACGTATATTTTCCAGCAGCTGACGAAAGGTTTTACCCAAAGTCAGGTTTTTCCCATGATCGTGAGGATCAATTAAGTACAGTCCTTGCGTGACAGGAACACGAATTTGCGCTGCATCCAGATCGCTTTTGCGGATACCTGTTTCATTCATGAACCGAATCAATTCCTTGTACTCCTCTGTTTCCAGTGGGAGCAAGGCACCATTCGGCAGACGGTGATATCTCTGTTTTTCTTCTAATGATTTGAGCAGTTTGCGAATTTCCGGTTCCGGTATGCCCTCCATATCAAATTTAAATTCAAGCCAATCCGTACGTTCATCCCACTCCGCGCGTATCCTTGGGGTGGGCAGAGTGTTGTTTATCTTTGATTTGACTGCACCTGTGGCATAGACGTCCAGCAGCTTTTCCAGTTGCGGAACAGTATGGTATAAAAAATCATACTCTGCATCTTCATCTTCCATAAAATATCCGCTGTCTGTTCTGGCGAACGAGCTATGCTCCATCAGCTCCAAAATCCGCTGCTCCTGTTCCCCATCACGTATCAGAATACGGTCGTTACCTGGCGTTCGTGCATCTGTTTCCAGCGGGTTGATGATGATATCCCCATATTGGAACTCCAGCCCTGCGAGCAGCTTGTCTCTTACTCGGTCCAGATATAGCTTTGCCTTCAATGGCTGCTGTGTGACCCGATCTGAGACGGAACGTGTCATATGAACACGTCCGAGCTTCATTAACCCGGGTACAACCTTGTCCATAAAAGATTCCATCTGCTCCGGCGCAATCTGAACTTTTCGCCTGTGATGTACTTCTACCATCCGTTTTAGCTCAGACAAACGCCGTAAGGGGTCGGCTTTCTGTTTGACAAGCTTGCCATCGGCAATGACGACACCATAGTCTTCCATGATGGTCAAATCATCCATTCCCTGAATGCTTAGCTGGTAGCCTTCGGTTTCAGCTCCAGCCTCATCGAATTCAAATTGCAGCGGAAGCATCTGATCCGACTGGGGAATACCCTCGCTTGTGTTTCCATGGATTTCAAAATAAACGCCCTGTGCTGCTGTCAGCAAGGGAAATAGTTTTTCCCAGGCCGCAGGCGGGATAAGGAGCATTCGCTCACCGCTCATATGGCTGCCAGAGGATGAATACGTACCTGAGGTTTCCCGAATCATGCGCTCATGGTGGCAAACCTGGGATAATTGCTGGAGAATAGCGTCATGTTCAAGTCGGAAGCGGTATAGCTCAGGCTCGTATGAGAAGCTTTTCGTGAACATGTAGCTATCCCCACGGTCAATACTATCCAGAAACGGACGAATTTTCTGGACGATATATAATCGTTTGGGCCCAGCCTTCATTTCCACACCGAACATATATTTTTGGTAACCGTAGGCAAAAGGCCGGATGATGAATTGAAAATCCAGGATCGCACGAGTATCCAGCAGGGTTGGCGTGCTGCGAAGCGGTCGCTTGCGGCCGAATAGTTTTAACATACTGTCGGTCAGCTGGAGGTCCCCTTGTGTAATGCCAGAGGATCGTGCCGTTCTAGCAGTGTGATCATATGGGGCATCTGCAGATGTATACATCCCGTCTGAATCCATGCTTCCTGCTGTATCTGGGTCAGTGCCGGGATGAAGTCTGGAGGCATAGGAGCGTACAGACAGACTTTTTCCACGTCGCATATCATAGGCGTTAAGGAGAACAGCAGCGATATGCTTACAATACCGTCCGGTGGTCTGAAATGTGCTACAGGTGCATTCCGCGCGGATAGTGCCATTGGGACGGATCATCACAGCAACAGCATAAAAGCCGCTTCCTTTGACTGTAGCTTCGTACACACCTTCATCATGATCTATTTGTGTAAAGGCCACCTTTTTGGCCCGATAATAGGCATCCCCGTCGTCATAAGCGGCTTGACTGCATAGTTGTCTGATGGCTCGCCGGGTAAGTTCAAAGCTCATGGTTCGTAATCCTTTCCTGAGTTATTCCGTTTTCTTACATGATAACAGAACAGACAGGAGGATGGACACTTGAGTGCGGAACGTAACTTTACGAAAAAGGAGAGCAGAAAAAAAGCAGGCCTTGGTGTCATTGAACCAAAGCCTGCCAGGCGGCTACACTATATTATATGTCGGGCAACCCTTCTTCTTGCTCTTGGACTCCCAGCGCGTTGCGTGCCATCTCCATATACTCATCTATTCCGGACTTGAGGGCGAATTCGGCGATAAGCACAGGGTAAGCCGCGGTTAGTTCAACGATATGCTCGCTCATACGTGGCCATACACGTCCGCCTGCTGCCTCGTAAAACTTCAATAAACGAGTAAGCTCTACTTCTCCGAACAAAGTATAGTAACTCGTAAAATCAATCGCTGGATCAGCTACTTCAGCCTCGGTCCAGTCCAGCATTCCAGTAACCTCTGTATTCGAAGAGACTAGAATATGGCCTGGGTGAAGATCGCCGTGTACAAGTGCAGTATATTCCGGCCAGTAGCTATCTTCCGCCAGCCAGGCCTGCCATCGTTGCCAAAGTTCATCAGACACACCAATGACACGCCGTATTTCCTTCATCCGCTGAATCATCAATTGCCGAACTTCGTCGTACTGCTTAACGCGGACACCGAATTCTGCTGCCCGTTGGTGATCCGTCCGGTGCAACGCGGCTAAGGCTTTAGCGAGCGAAGCAACGAATCTTTCCGTCAGAGCGTCAGGTTTGATGAACCATACGTAGCTTTTTGTTTCCATATCAATGGTAGCGGCAGGAGTGCCCTTCAGCTGAGGATAGGCGATGAGCTCTGGACTATACACTTGCCAATCCGGTACCGCCACAGGAAGAGTATCACGAATCGTCCGAAGCACTTTATGCTCGTAAGCGGCTGATTGAACCACATCTGTTCGTCGCGGTGTACGTAGAACCCAAGGGGTACCCTGGATGTCTTTGGCGAATACAGCTCGGAAATCTAGCCCGGATTCATTGAGCTCCAATTCTTCATGTAGTATGTGAAGCCCGTTGCTTTTGGCAAGGATCAATATATCGCTGACGTCATTCGGGTTAGTCAAGGAACGCTTTTCAGTCATATGAAACACACCTCATTGTTCAGATTTAGTTAAAAAAAAGATAACTTAAACAAGCCTCAGCCCTTCATATGAAAAAACGGGTTGAGCTTCATTGAAAAGCCGATCCTTTTATCTGAGACGTATGTAGTGAGTACACATGAAAGTGCAAACCTCCTTTTACAAAATAGGGCATCTAACCCAGCACTAATATACCATTCGACATTGGAGGATGTCTAACAATATGCGGAATAATGTACATAGCTACCCCAGTTCGCTTATCTGTGGGTTAGAGAAGTTTTTACAAGCTGTACATAGCAGGATACAATAGAAGTGTTAGAGAAAGGAGAAAGATACTTTTGCCAAAAGAAGACCAAAAGACTGATTCCAAGTCCGGCTCATCCAAATGGTATCTCGGTAGTGCAGCAGCATTGCTTCTTCTAAAAGGCAAGTCGTTGCTTGCCCTTTTAAAATTCAGTAAATTTGGCGGTGCGCTGATATCTATGGCATTGACGATTGGCACGTATGCGATCATTTACCCGTGGGGATTTGCGGTCGGGTTCGTGTTGCTGTTGTTTGTGCATGAGCTGGGGCATGTATTGGCCGCCAAGCGTAAAGGGCTTCCCGTGTCAGCGCCGTTATTTATTCCTTTTCTCGGTGCGCTGATTTCGATGAAACGGCATCCTTTAGATGCGCAAACAGAGGCGTATGTGGCGATGGGCGGCCCGTTACTGGGCACGGTTGGAGCCATGGTGGTATACGCAGGAGCCTATGCAATGGACAGTCCGCTATTGTATGCGCTGGCGTATGTCGGATTTTTCCTGAATCTGATCAACCTGCTGCCGATTCATCCGCTCGACGGAGGACGGATTGCTACGGCGGTGACACGCTGGCTGTGGTTGGTGGGTCTGTTGGGTGGAATCGTCGTCATTGTGTATTTAAAATCCTTTTTGTTTTTCTTTATTTGGGCGCTCTTCGCCTATGATTTATACAGAAAATATGTCAAGCGCAATAAAGAAGACGTCAAGGTCCAATCCCTATTACAAAAGCCGCTGGTTAACGTACAGCATCTGTATGAGCAAGGATATCCGCTGCCCGGACCAGAGCATACGCGCAGATTATCCTTTAATACCTACTCGGATCTGGAGGGGCAGCAATATGTGACGGTGTATATGGAAAGTCTGGATGTGGAGCAGACGCTTCTGCTGCCACAGCAGTGTCTTGTCCAGCATGTATGGCTGAACGGTGTGGAACATATACCGACGCCGGATGCGTATCAGCTCAGATTGCTGTGTGGGATTGATTACATTCCGTTTGAAAATGATAAATATTACGAAGTACCCGCGTCCTCACGCTGGAAATTCGGCATCGGTTATTTGACCCTGGCCGTGTTCTTGATGGGGATGATGTATGTGGTGCACCAGCATATAGGGGATATTAGGCTGTGATCCGAATGATAAGAACTTGGCCATGATTTTAGATCATTAAGGCCATGGGACTGATTATAGAAAATAGAGTGAAAAGAGCGCGACAGCCGCAATATTCGGTGTCACGCTCTTTTTTGTATGATTAACACGGTGGAGCCTTTGCTATCCTTGCTTATATCTAGCTCCTTTGTTCATCAGTAATCGGCTTTAACGTCTGGCGGTATTTAAGCGGACTGATGCCCGTCCAGCGCTTGAATTGCCTGCTGAAATGAGCCAGACTGGAATATCCAAGTAGAGAAGCCACCTTGTTTAGTGGCAGATTAGGCTGCTGGATCAGCACCTTAGCCTCATGCAACTTGGTCTCCGATAGATAGTGACGCGGTGAATAGCCATATACTTTGCGGAACACTTCCTGGGCATAGCCGGGACTAATCCCGAGGGAAGCCGCCACATCTTCAAGCCGGAACGTCTGCTCGCCAGATTCATCCTCCCGATAAGGCTTGAACCTCGATTGAATGGCTTCCATGATGGCCTTAGCATATTGAACAGATGAAGGCGAAATCGTAGGCTCCAAACCGGTAGATATCATTTGCGAGAATATCCCGAATAGCTCAAATAAGGCAATCTGCATGCGAAAACGATCTGCTGTCGTATATTCTCCGCTCTCCTGCACCATGCCAATCCAGCTATGGACGACCTTTTGCAGTTTGGTATTCGTTTCAGTACCCGCCGGGAAAAAGAGCTGATTGTTCTTAATCATTTCCTGACGGAACAATGGATCATCGACATTAAAATGAGTGCTAAAATAATACATGCCGTTTGGGGAAACACACTGACTCACATGCTTGAAACCCGGCGGAATAATTAAAATATCATCTTCCCCAACCGAATATACGTTATTTTCCATAATCGTTTCCTGACGACCTTCTAAAATAAGTGCAATTTCAAAACCGATATGAGATTCCTCAGGCATGCACCAATCCGCTTTGACCCGGTGAATATGGGCGCCAAAAAATTTCACATTCCAGTCAATAATGGGTAGCCATTGGCAATCGTGGAATAGAGCTGGATCAACATCAGGATTTAATATCATCAGATCACCTTCGATTAGGGCAAATTTTACACCGCTTAGACAATCTCATTGTATCTAACATTTAACTATAATAAAAGAGCGTTTACAAATGCTATAGTATAAGCTTTTACATAAAAGAAAGCGCTTATATGTAGATATTTTGAAAGCGATGCTATTTTATACGGATTATGTTGGCATATCTGTTTCTGTTATCGGTACTTTATTCGGACTAGCCCGCATATGGGATGCGCTTAGTGCTCCGATCTTCGGCGTGATCATTGACCGGGCTAATCTAAAGGGTGGTTTGTTCAAACCATGGACGAATCTCGCTTCCATCATTTTGCCAATACTTACTGTGCTTATTTTTCTCGTTCCCAGTGATGCGTCGCTTACCGTCAAGGTGATTTATATCGCCGTCACGTATCTGGCATGGGAAATGTGTTATACGATCAGTGATGCGCCCGGTTTTGATTTGGCTACGCTGATGCCGAAAAACACGCACGAACGTGATCTGTTAATGTCCAGAGGCCGGACGATGGTTTTCTTGGCTTTTATGGTCATCTCCTCGTCTTCGGTAGCTGTGGCTAATCAGATATCTTGGCCGATTTTAGCGCTGATTGTTGCCGTAGCGGGTTTGGTCTTAGCAGGCTATATCCCGAATGCAGCGCAGACCGGACAGGTTCTTACATGGATTTTCGCGCTCTATGCGGTAGTACCTGGTGTGGGGGCCTTAATTACGGCAGGTCTGTTCGCGTGGCTGTACAAGATTAAAGAAAAAGACGTAGAAGGCTGGCTGGCAAGTGCGAAAAAAATCAGCAACAGGCTGATTCTGCGAAGCAGGGTGTTGCCGATAAATCCATAACCGTTCCGTCTCTGACGAAGCCGCATAACAGCCACGGTGTTTAAAAAAATAATAAATGGTATGACATACCCTATTACGAGAGGATTTTGCAAAAATCCGATAAGCGACTTCCAATGAACAAGATATAGATCGAAATGGTTTAGTTCGTCTATATCTTGCACTTCGGAGCGACTGGAATCGAATTTTGCAAAATCCTGACGAACCTAATTGGAGGACGACTTGATGAAAAAGATACTGTACGGTGTTGCTTATTATGATGAGTATATGCCTTATGACCGTTTGGACCAGGATATCCAAATGATGAAGGATGCGGGCATCAACGTGGTGCGGATTGCCGAATCCACTTGGAGTACGCATGAACCGCAAAACGGCGTGTTTGATTTTACCTCTGTGGATCGGGTGCTGGACGCCATGCATAAGGCGGGCATCGAAGTCATTGTGGGGACGCCCACCTATGCCGTACCCACATGGCTGGTGAAGGAGCATCCCGATGTATTGGCGACAACGCCTCAAGGTCCGGGCAAATATGGAGCTCGCCAGATTATGGACATAACGAACCCGGTGTACCTGTTCCATGCCGAGCGAATCATACGCAAGCTGATCGGACGGGTGAGTCAGCATCCGGCGGTCATTGGCTTTCAGACGGATAATGAGACGAAGCATTACAACACAAGCGGGCCCAATGTGCAATTGCAATTTGTAAAGTATCTGCGGGAGCGGTTCGAATCGCTGGAGGAGCTAAACCGCAAATTTGGTCTGGACTACTGGAGTAATCGCATCAATAGCTGGGAGGACTTTCCTTCGGTGGTCGGAACGATTAATGGAAGTTTAGGCGCAGCCTTTTCCCAATTCCAGCGCAAGCTGGTGACGGATTTCCTGGCATGGCAGGTCGCGCTGGTGAATGAATATAAGCGGGAAGACCAATTTGTTACGCAAAACTTTGATTTTGAATGGAGAGGTCATTCCTTTGGTGTTCAGCCAGACGTGGATCACTTTGCGGCATCGCAAGCCTTTGATGTGACTGGGGTGGATATTTACCATCCAACACAGGATGATCTGACTGGAATTGAAATTTCCTTCGGTGGCGATGTGGCGCGTTCGACGAAACATAATAATTATCTGGTGCTGGAAACGGAAGCGCAGGCTTTTACCCACTGGGTTCCCTATCCGGGGCAATTGCGTCTACAAGCGTTCAGCCATCTGGCTTCTGGAGCCAATATGGTGGCATACTGGCACTGGCATTCCATCCATAATTCCTTCGAAACCTACTGGAAGGGTCTGCTCAGCCATGATTTTGAACCGAATCCTGTGTATGAGGAAGCACAGACCATAGGGAAGGATTTTGCAAGATTGTCTCCGCATTTGGTCAACCTGAAAAAGAAAAATAAAACGGCGATCCTGGTCAGCAACGAAGCGTTGACGTCGATTGACTGGTTTAAATTTAATATGAGCAGCCCCTTGAATTACAATGACATCGTACGCCGGTTGTATGACGAGCTGTACAAACTGAATATCGGGACGGATATCGTTCATCCAGGTACAGAATCGTTGGACGACTATGATCTCTTGATCGTCCCGGTCCTCTATTCTGCCCCAGACGCACTACTGGAGAAGCTAAACCGATATGTGGAAAAAGGTGGTCATGTCGTATACACATTCCGAAGCGGATTTACCGACGAGCATGTGCAGGTAAGAACGTCCCGGCAGCCGGGTGTGATTAGCGAAGCCTGCGGCATTCATTACAGCTTGTTCGTGGAGCCAAAGAAGGTGACGCTTAAGAATAATCCTTTTGAGGTGGCACCAGAGGACAATCAGGTAGATACGTGGATGGAGCTGATTACCCCGACGACTGCCGAAGTATTGGCCTATTACGATCACCCGCATTGGGGAAAATATGCCGCAATTACGCAAAACCGCTATGGTCAGGGAACAGCGACCTACATCGGCTGTATCGTCAGCCCGGCGGTCATCCGCGAATTATTCAGCTCTGTAGCCAAAAAGGCAGGAGTATGGGGACTGGATCAGGAAACGTCTTATCCGATCATTGTTAAATCCGGCACGAATGAGCTGGGACGGACAATCCGGTACTATTTTAACTATTCCGAACAAGCAGGCTCGGTGGTGTATCCGCACGGAGACGGTAAGGAGCTAATCGGAGAGCAGACAGTTACTCAAGGACAAACGCTCCAATTGGAGCCTTGGAGTGTTATAATTATCGAAGAAGCGTAAATGATGAATAGTGGGCTGAAACCGACATACGAATAAAATCATATAGGTATCCCGCCGAGAGTATCCGGCAATTGAAGCGCCCCTGCGAATAGCGGGGCGTTTTCGCATATGGCTGAATAGAGGAGTGCATCGCTATGCCAACCCGAGCAGTCCGCTGGTTCCGGGCGTTAACGGCCCCGTATCGACGCAGCATTCAACTCAAGCTGATCTTGACGATGATTGTTCTATCTGTGCTGCCGGTCATTGCCGTCACGGTGCTGGCTGCGGAGAAAAGCAGAGCATCTATGGAAACCGAAGTGGTAGAGACGAACATGTCCAATATGAATTGGACGGGGATCTATATCAGTGACCAGTTAGATCGTCTGAATCATCTGATTTACAGCATTCAGATCAGCCCTGATCTGAGCGATTATTTGAATGAGCGCGAGCCTGACAACCTTTCAAGCCAATTTAATGCCCAGCGAAAAATGCTGAATACGCTGGCGAATGTGTATTATTCGGCCGGGAGTCATGTGATCGGTATTCAGCTTTATTTGAAGCAATCGCAAACCCTGTTTACCTTCAATAGTATGCAAAATGAAATTACGACGGTGAACGGTATTCCCCCGCAGTATGCCGAGATGTGGCAAGCGAATAAGGATTATTCGATTCGCCCAAGCCCTGCTGACCCGGAACGCTTTACACTGACGCGCAGTATTCGGCGTTTTGAAGACCAGAAGCAGACAGGGGCTATTTCATTGGATGTATTGTGGTCGCAATTCGATCAGACGCTGGGCCTGCTGGGACGAGGGGATCAGCATCAGGTGCTTATTACAGATGCGGATGGCAGGGTTATGTATCCAGCTCAGGCTCGTCAGTCGCCTCCTCCTGCAAGTGTGCTGACAGCTCTTCGTGACGTTAAGGCGGGCCCCGGCATGATTCAAACGGCTGAACATTATGTGTTCTATAATGATCTGGATGTGGTTGGGCTGAGGCTGGTCAAAATCGTACCCACTTCCTCCATTAACCACAGCGCCTTTTCAACCATGCTGTATGGCATTATCGTAGGCGTGATTTCTATCCTTGTTTCCATCTGCATTGCCGTTTTCATCGCATGGCGGACCGCACGTCCGATTGTTCATTTGGCGCGTTCGGTACAGGAGCTGGATATGATCAAGGGGCCGATCGGAGAGCCAAGTACACGCCCGGATGAGATTGGGTTGCTGGAAAGAAGTCTGCATGGGATGGCAGGCCGAATCCGCGAGCATATCCAGACGGAATACAGTATAAATTTGCAAAAAAAGACGGCTGAATTGAAAGCGCTCCAAGCGCAGATCCATCCGCATTTTCTGCAAAATACTTTGCAAATGATCGGAAGTATGGTATTTTCCCAAAAGCCGGAGGACACCTATGAAGTAATCCGGTCGTTGAGTGAGATGTTCCGTTACGTGGTGCGGGAACCTCAGGATATGGCCTCTTTACGCGCAGAGCTCGACCATGTGGGGCACTATATGCGCATCCAGCAACGGCGATTTCCGCAAAGATTGGTGTTTCAGGTGGAGACGGAAGAACAGGCGATGGATATTCGTCTGCCCAAGTTATCGCTTCAGCCATTGTTGGAAAACGCGTTTCAGCACGGTTTTGATCGCAAGGCGGGGGCATGGCGAATGGGAATTCGGGTGGAGATTGTGAAAGAAGATGTGTGTATTACGGTTTATGATAATGGTAGCGGCATGGCCCCGGACAAGCTGGAAAAAGTACAGGCAAAGCTGGAAAAAGTATCGGAGGAACCGATCTGGGCGCAGGGTAGTCATATCGGATTAAGCAATGTGTCTTCACGCATACAAATGAATTTTGGAGTGCATTACGGAGTGACGATAGATAGTGAGCAGGGAGTCGGTACACGTGTCACCATCCGCATTCCATTCACCTCAGCAGAGGAGGGAAAAGTATGATCAGGGTATTAATTGTGGACGATGAGCCGTGGAACCGCGATATTCTAAAGACATTTGGCACATGGGAAAAACTTGGAATGTTGGTGGTGGGTGAGGCTGAGGACGGAGACGAGGCGTTCAGGCTGGTCGGGGAGTTAGCTCCGCATATTGTGATTACTGACATGCGCATGCCGGGTGCGGACGGAGTGGAGCTGCTGCAAGCGTTGAATAACCATTGTCCTGATGTGAAAATCATTGTCGTGAGCGGTTATGACGATTTTGCGTATGCCAAACATGCCATCCGTTACAAGGCCGTCGATTATTTGCTAAAGCCTGTCAATCCTGCTGAGCTGAATGCGGTGCTGCTCAAATGCAAAAACGATCTGGAGGTCAAGGCGGCTGAACAGCAGCAAGAAGCAACGGAGCTGGATTATGAGTTTTTTCACAAGTTAACCCGGTATAAGCAACTGCTGCGTCTTTATTTTAATGAGCTGAACCGTGACGGGGTGAACATAACATGCAGGCAGGTTGTGCAGGAGCTGGAGAGTTATGGAGCACCAAGTCCACATATACTAGGCAGGCTGGTGCAGGAGCTTCTTTCCCTGCTTAAAGAGCTGGCAGCGGATAACGGGCTGGATACTTCTACGGCAAAGGCTGGATTTCCGCTGTCGCCGGATGCACTATCTTCTGCAGACCAAGCGCTGGAATTCGTATCGGCATGCTATGGTCAGGAACTGGATCAGCTCATCCGGCAGCGGAAATACAAAAACAAGCTGAATTTGGAGGAGGTACGGCGGTATATCGACAGTCACTTTGCTGGGCCGATTACACTGGAGCAGTTGGCAAAAAACTTTTTTGTGAGCAAAGAGTATATGAGCAAGGTATTTAAGCAGGAGTATGGTCAAAATGTAACAGACTACATCGTAGAGCGAAGAATGGAAAAGGCGCGGGAATGGCTGGCCAATAAACAGATTTCAATTAAAGCAGTTGCGGAGATGGCAGGATATGAGGATGTGTCTTATTTCTATCGGGTATTTAAAAAGCATTTTGGCATGGCACCCGGTGAAATGAGGAAGGAGCATTAATATAAAGAGATAACAACCGTAGTTTAAAAAAATCCAATTCAATAAGCTAAGGGTGTCCAATGGCAGAAGTGACCTCCCACCCTATAATGAAAGCGTATACAAAATATGCGCTACAGAGGATTTAGCCTCTATGCAGCTCACCCTCAGATAGCATGATTAGAGGTTGAGGACCGACAGCATAGCTGCATGAAATCCTAACTGATAGCCAGTAGGTAACCGTTATTTTCAAAATAGGGGAGGTCATTTTTCATGAAAATGTGGAAAGGTGTATTGAGCACGATGCTGGTTGGCTCGTTATTGGCCGGGTGTGGAGCGAATTCTTCAGGCAGTGACAGCAGCGGTTCCGGTGGAGACGGCAAAACGGTGAATCTGAAAATGTTTATTGCTCAGCCCCGTTTGAAGGAGCACTACGATAAATACATTAATGCGTTCGTATCGAAAGAGAAGAAAGATAAAAATATCGACGTTACGGTTCAACTGGAGATGCCGCCTGCTGACAACGCCCCACAAATTTTGAAGACAAGACTCGCATCCAACGATGCGCCGGACGTATTCGCATTGCACGCGGTGAATGAAATTCCACCCTTTTACAAAGCGGGATATTTGGAGGATTTGTCCAGTCAGCCTTTTGTCAGCAAATTAATGGATAGTGTGAAGCCTTCGGTGACAACCAAAGACGGCAAGGTCGTAGCGGTTCCTTTGGAAACGATCTCATGGGGCTACTTGTACAATAAAAAGATATTTAAGGATTTGGATTTGAAGCCGCCGGGAACGTTGACCGAAATGAAGGCTGTGGTTGAGAAGCTGAAAGCGAATAATGTGAAACCGTTCCTGTTGTCCTACAAGGAATCCTGGATTCCACAGCTGTTCGTGCCTCTGACAGCAGGTGCGATGATGAACACACAGAATAAAGATTTTATCGAACGGATGAATCAGGACAAAGGCTCTTTTTCCGAAATGAAGAGCATGTTCGATATTATTGATCTGGTGAACAGCAACGGTACAGACAAGGCACTGGAAATCGGCGGGGATGATGGATCGGCAGCGTTTGCTTCGGGTAAAGCGGCGATGTGGATTCAGGGACCGTGGTTTGCGGAAACGATTTTAAAATCTGATCCGAAGATGGATTTTGGGGTAGCACCGCTGCCGATCAATGACGATCCGAATGCGACATTGATCAATCTGTCCACCTCGACTTCGCTGGCTGTATCCTCTACAAGCAAGAATAAGGAGGTTGCGCTCGATTTTGTTAACTATGTGCTGGATGACAAGGATTCCAGCGCGTTCTATGAAGCATTGAAATTTAACCCGATCTCCAAAGTGCATACGTTTAAAAGCTATCCTTGGGTTAATGACGCTACCGAATATGTGAAAGCAGGTAAGTCGTACCAAGATCCATCTATCCCGCAAGCGGTCAAGGACGAGGCAGGCAAATCGCTACAATCTTACTATGCAGGCCAACTCACGCAGGATGATGTCATTAAGGCGCTGGATAAGGCATGGAAATCGTATAACAAAGTGAACAAGTAACGGTAACCTATAGAATTACACCAGGAGGGAGAGACTCCATGCCTTTTAAAATCTATAAAAAATACGTCATGCTACTGGCGTTTACAGCCCCGGCGCTGATCTTTTACGCCATCTTCCTGCTCATTCCAACGATCAGCGGCATGTACTACAGCTTTACAGACTGGAACGGATTGAATCCCAATTACAGCTTTATCGGCTTGGGGAACTTTGTGGAATCGTTGAAGGAAGACCCCGATTTTCTCAATTCCCTTTGGTTTACCCTTAAATACGTATTGGTCATGATTGTGCTGCAAAATGTACTGGCACTGGCTCTAGCAGTGTTGATTGAGTCGCGTACACGTACCAAAGGATTTTTCCGGACGATATTTTTCATGCCCAATATGATCAGTACCATTATTAGCGCATTTATGTGGACATTCGTTTTTTCCTCCGTGCTGCCACAGATCGCCGAAAAGACGGCTATCGCCTTTTTGGGCCAATCGTGGCTGGGCGATCCGAAAGTATCTTTCTTCTCTATCATTATTGTGTCGCTCTGGAATGGTGTGGGCTATATGATGATCATTTATCTGGCTGCCCTTCAGGGTGTGCCACAAAGCTTGAAGGAGGCTGCTATTATTGACGGAGCGAACGCATTTCAGACATTGCGAAGCGTAACGCTGCCGATGATTACCCATGCGATTACGATCTGTTTCTTCCTGACGCTGAATGGTGCCTTCAAGGTGTATGAGGTCGTATACGGACTGACTGGCGGGGGGCCGGGGCGCAGTACACAGGTGATTACGATGAATATTTATGAGGAGGCGTTCTCCAACAACTTCCGTTATGGTTATGCGAGCGCCAAATCCGTTATTTTGTTCGCAATCGTTCTCATTTTCACCCTGATTCAGCTGCGTGTCATGAAGAAGAGGGAGGTGGAGGCATGAGGCTGAAGAAAGCCAATTCCTTGCTGATTACGCTGATTCTGTGCGTGGGCGCTGTCGTGTCCTTCTTCCCAATCTACATGGCGGTAATTAACTCGTTTAAAACACAGGGTGAGATGTTTGCATCCTTTACGGCGCTGCCGACGAAGCTTCACTTTGAAAATTACAGTCAGGCTTTTCATCAGACTCATTTGCTGAACAGCGCTCTTAATTCCACGATTATTTCTTTTATCGGTATTGGTGGTATTGTGATCTGTTCGGCACTGGCAGGCTACAAGCTGTCTCGTACACAGGGGAAACTGAGCAGTGCGATTTTCTTCCTGTTTGTCGCATCGATGCTGGTACCGTTTCACTCTATTATGATACCGCTTACACGAATGGCGAAAGATTTGTCCGTTCAAGGCAGTACGTACGGCTTGGCCCTGATCTATATCGGCTTGGGTGTGAATATGGCGATCTTTTTGTATCATGGATTCGTCAAATCCATCCCGCGTGAGCTGGAAGAATCCGCGCAAATGGACGGCTGTAATGAGTTCCAAACGTTCTTTCGCATTATATTTCCTTTGCTGCTGCCGATCACAGTTACCATCGCGATTTTGGATTTTCTGTGGATTTGGAATGACTTTTTGCTTCCACTGTTGATGCTGACGGATGTGAACCATTACACCCTGATTCTCTCGACCAATATGCTGTTTGGAGAGTACAACAAGGATTGGTCGCTTATTTTGGCTGCACTCGTGCTGACCTCCATCCCGGTTATCCTGATCTATGCATTCTTTCAGAAATTCATCATGGAGGGCATCGCGGAGGGAGCGGTTAAGGGATAACTGGAGACGGCGGGCAGTCAGATGGTACTTCCCATCGCCCTCATAACATAAATATCAAAGCCTTCCTATAAACAAGGAAGGCTTTTGTTTTGGAACGACTGCACATCCAACGTTACTTTGAGAAATTACTTATAATGAGCATTTTGCATAAATCCCAAGAGCGTTTTCAAATCAGTAATATATAGATCGAAACGCTTTAGTTCGTCTATATATTGTACTTACGAGCGTTGGAAATCAATTATGCAAAATGCTGATAATTAAAAATAAAAGCGAAATGATGATCAAAAATAGATATATACTAGAAATCCGTTTTCCGATTGTAGCTCCAAACTCTTTGGGATTTTTATATCCAATGATTAAACTGGGAATAAAAAAAATACTGGATAGAAAAATGGTGTAGTGAAACCTAGTATTATCAACACTGTTAGACCAGGCGGGCAATCCTAAAAAGGAAAGCAACTGGTCTCCCAATATGTAATTGCCAAATTCGAAAGAAACAGCCATACCAAGAAGAGATAAAAGCAGTGAAAGTGATCCCCAACCTATTTTTTTTCTGTTTTTTCTTAACAATTCAAAGATAATCAGTAAAATTACAATTGCTTGTATGCTGTATGTCAACATGATTGGAAAACATAAAGTACCTCCTTAAACATCAGAATCCAATGATAAGATGTCAATTTCGGAAATGAGTATACCATTTTTTGGAATGCTTTCATATGCCTTTCAATACAGCGATCGTAAGATCAAATGGAACGCGAAGCGCCTTCAGCCATACAATATTTCATCTGAATGTAAAAGGAGATGATTATGTTGGCTACCTTCTCGGCCGCGCTTCAAGTGAAAAAGCGGATGGCCAAGCGAGTGCTAAAATTATCCGGTGTCCACGGCATTGGCGTAGGATACAAGGACCCTGCTCATCCCAAAAAGGGAGCCGCAGTCATTGTGTACACAGACCGTCTCGTGTCGGCCTCTACCGGACTCCTATCGGCCACCGCATTAGGAAAGAAAACGAACGTTCCTGTCCGGATTGTAAAAACCGGAAAGATCAGAGCCAATGCTACAAACTACAGGGCGCGCATACGCCCGGTCATCGCCGGCTACAGTGTCGGGACGATTGAAGGCTCCGGTACAACCGGACTCATCGTTGCCCCAACTGGAGCGCCGGCTACACGTTATGTTTTTAGCAATAACCATGTCCTCAATCCCTCCAATACAGACAATCGGGAGGCTACAATTCAGCCAGGCGGAGCCGATGGGGGAACGGCTACCCAGGATCGTATAGGACGGCTGTATCGTTATGTGCGCTTGAATCCAACCGGAACGAACCTGATTGATGCGGCGCTTTCCCTGCCGACCAGCAACAGCTTGCTCAGTCCGCGTTACGCCACCGTAGGAGGGGTTCCGGGCCATGTGACTGCTTACCGTGTAGGAGAAAGATTTAAGAAGGTAGGGCGTACGACCGGGCGGGTCAATGGAACAGTGGAGTCCGTCTATACGGACCTGCAAATTAATTATGGCGGAAGCCTGGGCCTGCTGACCTTCGAAGATCAGACTGTTATTAGAGGTACCACTCCTGTATCACTTCCCGGAGATTCCGGCTCTGTCTGGCTCAGACAGTCAGATAATTATGCAGCTGCGGTCAACTATGCAGGCACGGCAGATGGTCGCTTATCCATAGCCTTTCCGGTACAGTGGTCCATGCAGGTATTCAACACACGTGTAGCCCGCCCCAACGGGGCAGGCAGGGTGCTCAGGATAGATACAGGATCTTCCCCTCGTTCTTATACTAGGCAACTCACCAGTGAGGAACTGGCTCGCTTAAGACCCAGAACGACACGCATTAGACGGAGCTAAACGCCTTGCAGATGGAAAAGCCGCCGCTGATCATCCCGGTGAAGCGGTCGCTTTACAAGCTTTCCATAGGAAGGCTCGCTTCGGAAGCATCATCTCCCCGGATTTTTCCCCTGATTACAGATTTAATTCAAGAAATCCGGGGACGGAGGCGATGGGAAGCACCGTCCGTCTGCGCAGTGGCAGCAAGGTAACTTTTGAGTCCAGCTTATATAGCAAGAATGATTCACGATACAAATCATTCACGATATCAATCATTTAAGACACAAATCATTCACAATCTAAAACGTTAACGGCATGAAATGAATGCATAAATACATTCTAATCTGCTCCTTCAGCATATGAACGGGCTCCCATATCATGGGCTGTAATGGTGCTGCTTGCTGTGGCCAAGCCCCGTATTTCCTGAGCAGTCAGAGCCCTGTTGTAAATGATCAGCTCATCCACCGCACCGTTCAGATAGGGATCATCAAACTGGGATTTTCCAATATAGTTCCGATCTGTCAGCCCAAGGCTGGAAGGCTTCAGCGTCATGTTCGTGTTACGCGTCGCCTCTACACCGTCCACATACATAATTCCCGTATTGCCTGACAGAGTCACGGCAACATGCTTCCAGACCCCTGTTGCCAGTTCCGGAGCGTTCAACTGCTGTTCCACTCCGTTCCCCGAGACGGTGATGGCAAAGCGCATACCTGTCCCCTCGGCCTTGGGTGTCAAAAACATATACCGATCCGTGCCTGCTCCAAAATCAAACAGACGGGCCCAACCGTTATGCGTGTTCACCCGTACCCAAGCTGCAATTGTAAAGTCATTTAAGCTGCTAAATATACCACCGGGCAGGCTGACATAGGCGTCTGTACCGTTAAAGTGCAGGGCGTTGCCTTTCCGTCCGGCTCCCCACAAGCCTCCACTTACACTGGCCTGCTGTCCATAACCTGACGAATCGGCTGCGGTAGATCCGGCCGTTTCGTTAAATTCATAACGGGCTACAATGTCTCCGGCGGGAGCCGGATTGCCTGTACTCGACTGAATACGGATATCGTAGTTGGCTGCCGTACCGATATTCAGTCTGACCTTGGTCTCAGAGCTGTTAACAGCCGTGACTGAGCCGGTTTTTGTGCCGTCTACGAGCACGTCATACGTACCTGCCGCGAGTCCGGTCAAGCTCAGAACGGTGGTATGAGCCGTGCCCGGTGTTGTATTTTTTAACGTCAGGCGGATGTTGTTCTTGGACTTGGACACGATGGCCAAGCTATATTGGTCCCGGTTCAGCTCCAGACTCAGCCTTTGGGTGATCAGATGCAGACGTTGGAATACCCCGTCCTTTGGAGTGATTGTGTAGCTGTTACTGCTTTCTGTAACGTCACAGCCATAACCGAACAAGCCGAATATCGGATCGACAGCAACATCCGAGCTTAGCACTTTAATCGCTCCAAACAGCCCCAGATCGGCTTCGCCAGACATGCCACGCCATCCGTTAAAGAGGGGACCACCATCCAGACCAAGAGCCCCATAATTGCCCTTGCCCGCCTGATACGTCCACGATACCGCACCGATATTGGCAGGATCAGAGCTGATCTGTCCCGAGTTAATCGCCCCGATGTTCGCCAGCTTGGCGGCATAGGACAGGCGTTGGTCCACTTCGGGCTTGGACGAATGCCGGCGTGTCCAGTCATCCATCGCATAGCCCGCCAGTGAGGTGGTGTACTGGAAGTTCCACCAATTCTCTCCGGTGATTGTGACCGGATCGGCGTAATAGTACCAGACAGGCATATGACCGCGTGCAGCGCGCGTTTTGGCGTTGATTTTGCTCATCATCGTCGTGTTGTTGTTCATTTTGGCGAGTGTATATACCGCTTCTTCGCCTGTATTGTCATAGTTATACTCAGAGCCATAGGGATAGGTGGTGTTTTTGAAATTGTTGTACTTGGTAGCCATTTTGGCAATCAGGTCGTTGGCCTCGGTGGTCAAGCCTTCTTCCTGAAGCGCTTTAATAATATCCGGTGTGGTTAGCTCACCCATGAGTCCCGTGTTCCAGTTATAAGCAACAGGGCCTTCATACAGCGCTTTGAAAATACGGTAAGCACGTAGCAAATATGTGTTTTTGCTATTGCGATAGCTGATCAGGTTGGGATACAGCTTGGCAAGTTTATACATGCTAAAAAACGTATTGTAAATATGCGGATAGGCATAGCCCCGGTACGTTGGTGTCGTATTAGGTTGCGGCATCAGGAAATCAGGAACCAGATAATCGGTATGATGGCCTTCCATCAGATTCGTCCAAATGGCCACCTCCAGATAATCATCGACTGCCTTGATCTCAGATGCCACGGGCTTCTGAACGTTTTTCTCCGCTAGAAACTGACCGTGAGTTAATCCCCAATCGTCACCCCAGCCCCAGTAGCCAGCAAAGCTGTTGCGTTTGGCCTTATATTGCATCATCCAGTCATCAAACACCTTGTCCCGCAGGTCGCCCGGCACGTTCCATTGGGTGCTGTTGACCATAAAGGTAGAGTGGCGCTGAAGTGCAGCGTCGACTGGCTCGACGGCATAGAACTGGAGAACGGTTTTTTCGCCGTTACCGTAGTTCACAGTAATATTGTTGTGTCCCAGTCGTCCCAGTGTAAGTTCATATATTTTATGATTTGTAGGGGCTGTTTCCAGATAGCTGATGGTCGTTTCAGACGGATATTGCGCTGTGACAGAGGTAATGGATTTGCTGGTATGCAAATCGAATTTAGCCTTGAGATTCGTCGGGAAAATCATACCCGGAACCACGGTCACATCCACATGTCCCTCGCTGTACAACCTGTCCTTCACGGCCTGCTCGTCCGCTACCTTGAAAAATTTAAAGGCATACGTTTTGCTTTCGCCAGGGGCCAGCGACAGACTGGTGTTGGAAAGATAGCCACGGTTGGTGCTCTTGATGACATTGGAGTGGATATAGAACACATTCAGTCCTTCGGACCAGCCGCCTTGCTCCATAGCCCATGTGCTGCCGGGATGCTCTTCGATTCTCCAATGGTCCTGATATTCGAGACCCGCGCCTGTAGAGCCATCAGGGATAAGTAATAAATACGGCCCGATGCCGCTAGGGCGTCCAGCGGTAATAAAGGAACTGTTATTCCCTACAAAGGAGTGGGAGAGTACCCTGGTTTCATAGATTTGTTCGTTATTGCCGCCGGACCAAAATTCGTTGAAAGGAAGCGGCAGCCCCCAATCTCCGATTTCCAGCGTTTGATTAGAGGTATTCGTTACTTTCATTTGCCAATGTAAATAGTCGTTAACCAACGAATAGGTTTCATGTAAAGTGAAATTACGTATTCCCTGAGAATTCGAAGAATTTTGATAGGATACCTGAACACTGTTGCCAGAAGAGATGATCTTACGGACATCAGCAGAATTGCTTGTCCATGCCCGCGTCCACGTCCCGTTACCAAGACGATATGTGAACATAAGCTCACCCAGCCACTGATGATCCGACGTATTTTGATTAGGTGCGTTCGAGCCGTTCATGACATAATTCGTATTGAATGTGTCTCCTACTATGCGTAAGGAAGAGATATCGCCGTAATCTCCTACCGAGATGGAGAATACTTGATTAGATAGCTGTACTGCCATTCTATCAACCTCCTTAAAAAGGTTCGTGAGCGTACTCTCACAACGTTAATATATGTAAGAGAAATGCTTTTGCTACCCTATGAGTGGAGATTGGTAGGAAATAGATTCATATATGCTTCTATTCAACATTATCCATATTGATATGCTAATTCTTGAATTCTGCTAGCAGCATTTGCAGGTGTAACAGTTTCATTAGCATATATTGAAACCGGATGATTACCCACACAAACACTGTAAATCGCTTGTTCAAATAAAACTCTATCGTTCGTATCGTTTCCAAAAGCAACATATTCAGTAATACCCAATTGATTTAATCCTTTTGCTTTATCAATACCTGGCGGGCTAATATCAATCAATACTTCTGTATGGTGTTCAAATAAAGACACGTTCATCAATTGTAATAAATCCTTTACTTCATCTGTTGGAGAAAACATAACCATCTTTGAAATGCCGTTTAATTGATTTAGTTGCTTATTGCTGGCCTTTTTTAAGGGATCGATATTTCGGTAAATGGAATGATGTTCATCCCCCGTATAGCTATAATTCCAATCACTATCAGCCAAGTATCGCAAGTTGTGTGCCTGTGTGATTTCAACTAACTGTGCCTGAATTTCTTTTGAAAAATAAGTGACGCCTATTTGTTGATCTGCATAAGTGAATGCTCCATTACCACCAACCATACGAAAATGGTGATATTCCTTTGGTAAAATAGGTAATAAATCGCGAATCGGTCTTGCGGATGCAAAGATGACTTCATGTCCTTGCTTTATACATTCATCTAAAGCGTGACAAACTTGCTCATCTAGCGGTTGGCCTTTAAAACAAATGGTTCCATCCAAATCAAAAACAAAGTTCATTTGATTCACCTCTATTTATACATATAAGAGACTTTTGGTAAAATGAGAAGGACAGATGTCCCGGAGGTAATAGATGAATATTCAAAAAGCTTGCGAACATTTCCAAATCCCGATACCTTTGTCTATACTGTCATTATGCAAATGGCTCACAATTTCTCCTCAAGCAACAATTCTTCAAGCAGGTGATGAGATTGCAGGACTCTACTTATTAGTCGAGGGGAGATATTATGTAACCACCAAAGAGGTTACTGGAAAAGAGCTGTTACTGCGATACTGCCATCCTTTATCGATTTTAGGAGATATCGAAATACTGCAAAATTGCGACATCCAATCGGATTGTATTGCGGCTACAGAATGCTCGTTTATCTTTATTCCGTTGTCCGTTTATGAAATGCATTTGCAACATGACGGCGCATTCTCCAGACTATTACTAAAAGAATTGGCATACAAGCTACAGACATGTACGATTTCCTCCAGAGTGAACGCTCTAGCATCAGTTGAAGCACGGTTTGCAGCTTATTTATGTACCATTTATTCAAATGCTTTTACAAAAGAATATCTATTGACATCAAATTTGAATGAGGTTGCTTCATTAATCGGTACAACAAAAAGGCATTTAAATCGAATCATTAAGAAATGGGAGGAACAACAAATCCTCTCACGGGTCAATGATGCGCTTCAAATCATTAATTGGGGGAAATTATACACTTTATCTGAAAATATACGCTATGAGTAACCATGCCTACTACATACAAAAAGCAGCTATAAAGTTTGGTTTATCGTATGTCGGTATTCGTGCTCAAGAGATGAGGTATTATGAAAATTAAAATGGAGTTACCGAAGATTCCTGCGGACTTACCCGTATTAAACGAAGAAATGTACTCCTTACGTTCCAAAGACGAATATAGTATGGGGTCCGTAGAGGATATCATTATGGACAATGTGGAAGCGGTTAAGGTTTCATTGGATAAGATGACCTTTAAAAATGTAACCATCATGGAATCGTCATTGCCGGAAAGTGAATGGACAGACGTCATTTTTGATAAATGCGATCTGTCTAATGTTAATTTTTCCGGTTCCTTTATCCATCGGGTAGAGTTCAGGAATTGTAAATTGCTCGGAACGGATTTTTCCAGAAGCAGGCTCCAAAACGTTCGTTTTCTGAATTGCTTAGGAGATTATTCGATATTCCGTTTTGCTAATTTCAAGCAAGTGGGTTTGGAGGATTGTTCTTTGGTAAGTGCCGATCTTTATCATTTAACACTACAAAAAACCTCTTTTGCCCGTTGCAATCTGGATCAGGCGATGCTATCGGGGTCCAAACTCAAGGGGATTGATCTGAGCGATTGTGAATTTGATGGGTTACAGGTGGATATAGAAGACTTGAATGGCTGCATCATCTCACCGCATCAGGCTTCATCATTTGTGGGACTGTTGGGGCTAGTGATTAAATAAGGGGGTCCCTCACTGATTTTTAATACTATCCCAAGCATGGCGCAGACGGTTAAACCCTTCAATAATTTGCTGCTCTGTTAAATGGGCAAAGATAAAGCAGGCAGATGGAGGACCTGGGGTCAGTTGGTAATCAACGGCATCACGCCATGTGACTCCGTAAAATCGTGCTGTCTGCATCAAATGATGATATTGGGCAGACTCATGCTTCCAGATGGCATAGGCGTGTAGTCCGCAATCGTTCTGATGCCAGTGAAACAGTTCACTCAACTGCTGTATTTCACGCTGGAACACGTCGTAGCGTGATCTGTATATTCGAGTCATCCGCCGCAAATGGCGAACGAAGTCGCCGCGCATCATAAAACGTGCCAGTGCGCGTTGTTCCAAACGGGCAGGCGGCAGGGGATCGTATAGTCGTTTGGCAGCTGTCAACGCTTGGGCCAGTTCAACAGGCAGGATCGCAAACCCGAGTCGAAGACTGCTGAACATGCTTTTGGAAAAGGAACCAACATAGATAACACAATCCGCGCGATCCAGTGCTTTCAACGGTTCAATGGGTCGCCCTTCCCAGCGGAATTCACTGTCATAATCATCTTCGATGATCCACGCACCTTTGGATATCGCCCATTGCAAAATATGTTGACGACGTGCTAATGGCAACACAGCACCGGTTGGAAACTGTCGTCCCGGTGTAACAAACAGCAGTTTGGAATCCCAATCCTGTGGGACAATTCCTTGCTGATCCAGTTCAGCAGCCTGAATCTGTCCGCCCGAGGCCGTAACCGCACGGTAAATGCCGGAATAACAGGGATTTTCCAATATGATTTGATCCTGTTCATCAATAAGCAACTGGCATAACAGGGTAATCACTTCCATGGAACCACTGCATAATACGACTTGGTCCGGGTGGGCCGTAATCCCGCGTGTTCTGCCAACATGATGGCAAATCGCTTCACGCAGCCATTCATCACCGCTCACTGATGCAGTCGTCGAGTCAGCCGAAGGTTTCTGCAGGTCTTTGCCTGCGGCAGCCATTGCACTTTTCCATGCGATCTGTGAGCTGCCTTCCAATACTACTTCTCCTGCTTGAAAAGAAATCAAAGCCTGTTGCGTACCGTCTCTATCCGTAGCAGAAGCAGGAGACGACTGTAAGTCTCGTCCCCTTTCGATCTGCATTATTCGTTGTCCCCATGCTGACAGAGCAGGGGCTTTTTGCTTTGCAAAAGGTGGATTTTGGTTCTGCTGGTCGATTGGAGATTCGCCTGGCAGCATCGCAGTCTGTTCCATAACAAAGGTTCCTTTGCCTACTACCGAATCTACATATCCTTCTGCCAATAGCATATCGTATGCTTCTTTAACACTCCCTCTTGAAATTCCATACATTACAGCCAGATCACGACTGGAAGGCAGGCGCGTACCGCCAGCAAGGGAACCGTTGAGAATCCCGTCCCGGAGGGCATGATATAATGCTAAATATTTAAGATGATATTTTTGAATGGCACGCTGATAAGCAATCGTAATATCCATACCCTTCTCCTTCTATTGGACCACTCATTTTCGTTCATATTGGATCTTTTTATTAATCCATTTTCAACATAATCTGAAATGTATCGTTGGTCAATAGATGGAAGGAGAGTTACCCATGAGAAGAAAAGAATTTACGGTGGCAGAAGAAGAGGAAATAGAACAATTTCTGAGCGAGGTCAGTTTCGGATTTTTAGGCATGAATAGCGAGGATGGTTTTCCGCGTGTGGTCCCCTTGAATTTCGCTTATGGAAATGGCGTTTTTTATATTCATGGCAGCCGCGCTGGAGAAAAGATGGAACGGATGAAGGATGACAACCGGGTCACATTTTCCGCCGCCAAAGAGTATGCACTGATTCCGTCTTATTTTACGGATGAACATATGGCATGTCCGGCGACTTCATTTTTTAAAAGTATTACCGTGCGTGGTCATGCGGAGCATGTAGTGGATCTGGAAGAAAAAGCATCGGCATTTTCCATTTTTATGAGTAAGCTGCAACCGGAAGGCGGGTATGATACGATCGATGCCAGCGATTCTCGATATGCTTCACGTTTGAAAGGGGTCGCTCTGATCAAAATTGTACCGGATGAATGGACTGCCAAATTTAAATTCGGTCAAAATGTCAAAGGCCAGGAACGTCAGCAGATTATCGCCGGCTTGCAAAAACGGGGGCTGGATGATGATCTGACAACGATTGAGATGATGCGCAAATATTGTCCTCATCACTGATATATATCGAAAGTCAGGATTTTGCAAAATTCGATTTCAGTCGCTCCGAAGTGCAATATATAGACGAACTACACCATTTCGATCTATATCTTGTTCATTGGAAGTCGCTTATTGGATTTTTGCAAAATCCTCAAGTATAAATATTTGAATTCGACGTAATAATTCCTGCTCGCTCATCGTCTAATTGGTTAATTATACCTTGAAGGAAGTTGCCCTTGATTTTCCAAAACTTTCAGTTCTTCTGTATTAGGACTTTTGAAGGACAGGTATATATCATCCTCAAGCCCATTGTTCTTACTGCAAAGGAACTTTATAATACGATAGATTTGTGGCGTAAGGGGGCAAGACCGTGATAAGAGCAGGAGTCAGAAGTCGGGAAAGTCGACGGTTGTTACTGGAAGCAGGGGCTGAAGAGTTCGCTCAGACGGGGTTTTATCAGACAAAGGTAAGTTCGATTGCGGCACGTGCAGGATTGACGCAGCCGGATTTTTATATTCATTTTGAAAGCAAGGAACAGATGTATGAGGAGCTTGTTGAGACCTTCCGTACTTTGGTGAATGAGACGGTACAAGGCATGAAGGTAGGCCCGGATCAAAGCGAAGCTGAAATTTTGAAAAGGGGACAAGTGTTTCTGGAAGCTATTTTTCGCATGTTGTCTAATAATCCGGCGATCACTCGTGTCGGATTTTACCAGGCGGCAGACTCGGTGCGCATTAAGGCGGAAATGGCCGAGCACATCAAAAAGTATCTGCTGGCGGCGCAACGATGGGGTTTCTGTCGTGAGGAACTGGACCCTGAACTGACAGCAGAATGCATGATCGGCTTAATTGAACGGCTGACGTTAACTAAATTGCTGCCTGGACGCGAAAGTCCGTCTGTACTTGCCAAGCAGGTACGAAACCTGCTGTATCACGGTATGCTGGCGCCCGAAGAATAATGGAACTGCACGAAACCAAACCTACATTTGGGCGGTAGGCGCGGCATTTGTCCCTATCATGGATGGCGGCATAAGCATAAGATGCTTTTGTAAACCATGAAGGGAGGAATCAGCATGTCTGGAGTAGGCGCTGGTTATGGAGCTTTTACATCTACAGGAGCGATTCTGGTACTTTTCATTCTGCTCGTTATTATTTCCAAAGCATTCGTTATCTAATTCGTAGCTCAAGAATTTGATTTCGGGCGATTTGTTGTAATCGACAGAGGGAGGAGGAATTTGAGATGGGTGAAGTAGAAAGAGGCTGTGGCGGTGGCGGCTACGGCATGTGGACTTCCACGGGTGTTATTCTGGTACTCTTCATTTTGCTGGTTATCATCACACGTACCATTTTCATCTAAAGCTATAATCATGGATTTGAGCACCGATGTTTCGGATCTATGACATGCAAAAACAGGAACCGTCTCCAACAGAGGCGGTTTCTTTTTGTGCGGAAGTTAACGTTGACGTTAACGTTATATAGGCGTAATATTTATATATAATCTTTTTCATAAGGTGGGTGTCATGGTTACGTATAAAATTGATGAGGTCGCCAAGCAAAGCGGTTTAACCAAGCGAACCATTCGTTATTATGAGGAAATCGGTTTATTGCCCTCTCCGCAGCGCAGTGAAGGAAATATGCGGCTGTATACGCAGGAGGATGTGGATTTACTAAAAAAAATAGTGAGTGCCAAGGAAGTGCTTGGTTTCTCCTTGCAAGAGCTTCAGCGTTACATGTCCGCAGCGGAAATGCTCAAGGGTCAGCGGGAGGAATATCGTGAGCGAACGGAGCATTTGCAACCGAACGAGCGACGGGCCATGTTGGAGGATATGGAAGGTACGCTGAACGAACAATTGGAGATGATGGAGGGAAAAATCAACAGTATCCGTATGCTCCAGACTGAGCTGGAGGAGTTGCGGATCAGGGTTCGTGAACGGAAGGCTCTGCTCGATGAGGAGCTTGGCAGCGACCCGTCATAACAAGAACATTTACATTCAGATGTGGGGGTAACATCATATTATGAGTTCACAACATGCATTACCTGAAGAGTTAAAAGGTCCTGATGAGTTAAAAAAACAATCAGGCTTGCTGTCTCAGCCCAAAGCAGTATGGGCGGTCGCCTTTGCCTGTGTTATTTCATTTATGGGTCTGGGATTGGTCGATCCGATTCTTCCGGCCATTGCCGATCAGCTTCATGCTACGAAAAGCCAAGTGTCATTGCTGTTTACCAGCTATAATCTGGTGACAGGCGTTGCGATGCTAATTACGGGCGTCGTATCTAGTAGATTGGGTGTCAAATGGACGCTACTAACCGGGATTTTGTTTATTATTGTGTTTGCTGGACTGGGTGGCACGGCCAATACGGTTGGCGGAATTGTGGGCTACCGGGCAGGCTGGGGTTTGGGGAACGCTCTGTTTATCGCAACAGCGTTGTCTGCGATTGTAGGTTTGTCTACTTCTGGAACGGCTAAAGCGATTATTTTGTATGAAGCTGCATTGGGCCTCGGGATTTCAGTGGGTCCGCTGCTTGGTGGTGAGTTAGGTTCCATCTCCTGGCGCGGTCCGTTTTTCGGTGTAGCCGGACTGATGGTTGTGGGATTTTTGTTCATTACGTTTATGCTGCCTTCGATTCCAAAGCCCAAAAAGCGTGGATCCATTGCGGATCCGTTTAAAGCGCTTAGTTATCCGGCCTTGCTCACGCTCGGCATTGTAGCATTGTTATATAACTTTGGATTTTTTACGTTGATGGCGTATTCTCCATACGTGATGCATTTAGACGAGCATGGTTTGGGTTATGTGTTTTTTGGCTGGGGAATTATGCTGGCCTTTACCTCGGTGTTTGTGGCACCGAAGATTCAAGCACGCTTGAGCGTGGTATCTTCCATTAGTATCATGCTGACGCTGTTTGCCATTGATTTAGGTGTTATGGCGATTGGGACGATAGCAGGTTCGCCAACGACTGTAATTGTCGCCGTAATTGTGGCTGGTATTTTTCTGGGGATTAACAATACATTGATCACAACCGCTGTTATGCAGGCTGCTCCAGTGGAGCGCTCGACAGCATCTGCGGCTTACAGCTTCATGCGTTTTTTGGGCGGAGCAATTTCGCCGTGGCTTGCAGGGAAGCTGTCAGAGTGGTACACAGCAGAAACTCCGTTTTATTTTGGGGCATTGATGGTACTGATTGGTGTAGCTGTGCTGATCGTACGTCGTCGACATATGCAGGATATTCAGGTGGATGCACACTAAGATTGAACTTCTGAGGAGGAAAAGAGTATGAGCGAATACAAACATATTCTGGTCGCGATTGATGGTTCGGAACACGCTATGAAGGCGTTGGAGACAGCCAAAACGTTGTCCAAGCAGCTTCAGGGGAACCCGCATCTGACCGTATTGCATGTAAATCCGGCTTTAACCATGAATGAACCTCCGGTTGGGATTGATGTGGATGAGCGGATCGAAGAGGAAGGTCGTCATATCTTGGAACCTGCATCCGACTATTTGAAGGATGAGGGCATCTCTTACCGTATGCTGGCGGGTCATGGTGATCCGGCGAGTGTTATTTGCGAAAGTGCAAAGCAGGAGAAGGCGGATCTGATTATCATGGGCACGCGGGGAAAAGGACTGGTTTCCGAAATGATACTGGGCAGCGTGAGCCATCATGTGATTCAGCATGCACCTTGTCCGGTGCTGACGGTAAAATAGATGGTACAAGGAACGTTAATATAGAGAGAAGGAGGAAATAAGTATGCAGCAGCATTTATTTATTGATGGTGAATGGAAAGCAGCTTCATTGTATACGACATTAAAATCACCGTATTCCGGGGAAGTCATTGCTGAGGTGGCAGAGGCCACAGCAGAGGATGCCAAGGCTGCTATTCAGGCAGCCTCTGCTGCACGCTCGAAGATGCGGGCCATGCCAGCACACCAGCGGTCAGCTATTTTGGAGAAGCTGGCTGGCCTGCTGGAAGAGCGGCGTGAGGATGCAGCGCATATCATTGCACGCGAAGCGTCCAAACCATGGAAGGCTGCGCTGGCGGAGGTTGACCGGACGGTGCAAACCTACAAGTTCGCAGCCGAAGAAGCCAAGCGGATTCACGGGGAAACCATTCCGTTGGATGCCGCACCGGGCGGCGAAGGCCGTATGGCCTACACGCTTAAGGAGCCGGTTGGTGTGGTCGGAGCCATCACACCCTTTAATTTCCCGATGAATCTGGTCGCTCATAAAGTTGGTCCCGCGCTGGCAGCAGGCAATACGGTCGTATTAAAGCCTGCCGAGCAGACCCCGCTTTCGGCTTACTTGATCGCGGAGCTGCTGGAGCAGGCCGGATTGCCTGCAGGCGCTCTTAACGTGATCAGCGGCGACGGCAAAACCATTGGCGACGTACTTGTTACTGATCCGCGCGTCAGCTATATCACCTTTACCGGTAGTCCGGCGGTCGGTACAGAAATTCGCTCCAAGGCTGGCTTGAAGCGTGTCACGCTGGAGCTGGGTTCTAACGCGGCCGTTATTATCGACCGTGATACGGATGTAGACGCGGTCATCGACCGTTGTGTGAGTGGAGCCTTTGCCAATCAGGGGCAGGTATGTATCTCGGTTCAACGTATTTACGTTGTTGACGAACTGTATGATACCTTTGTATCCCGGTTTATAGAAGCGACTCAACGTCTAAAAATTGGAGATCCGCTAGAGCCGGACACGGACGTATCCGCGCTCATTTCAGCCAAGGATGTCCGACGTGTCCGTGAATGGCTGGAGGAAGCGGTTCAAGCGGGTGCGAAGATCGCTCTGGGGGGGCAAGCCGAAGGAGGTATTCTGGAGCCGACCGTTTTGCTCAATGTGGACCCGACTTCCAAGGTGTCCTGTCGCGAAGTGTTTGCCCCGCTTGTGCTGATTCATTCTGTTAGCTCTATAGATGAAGCTGTAAACCATGTGAATGATTCGATTTATGGCTTACAGGCGGGAATTTACACACGTAATATCACGACTGCGCTGGATGCAGCGGACAAGCTTGAGGTGGGGGGCGTGATGATCAATGACATTCCAAGCTTCCGTGTCGACCATATGCCATATGGCGGTGTGAAGCAAAGTGGCACCGGACGCGAAGGTGTAAAATACGCCATGGAAGAAATGCTGGAAACGAAGCTGGTCGTCATTAAAAGATAAGTAGTTTCTTACCATAAGGCAGCAGGTGACTTTGTCTGTGAAAAGACGTAAAAACGTAATTATGCAAAAGCCTATCTGATGGACATAGAAAATACGCTTGGCGTATGTCTGCTCATCAGACGGGCTTTTTTCTCCCCTTCTTCGCGATAGTAACTGCTATTGGATCAGACCTTTTTATAATCTTTTATATAAAGTTGAACAAAAAGCACTTGCAAAGTAAAAAGGAATATACTATACTGAGGTCAATCATTAGTAATTGATCAATCACTAACTCGATTAACAAGCAAAGGAGGTGGTATTCATGAGCAAGATTCAACTCAAGTTCATCGATGGTATCTTTATTGGGATTATTGGTTTATGCATATTCAGTTGGTTGGGGTAGTATAAAGTTAAGTAATTGATCAATCACTTATTTTTTTATAAATGGAGGGAAAAACAATGAAGCATCTTATTATTTACGCACATCCATCCCAGGGAAGTTTTAATCATGCGATTTTGACTACGGCGGTCGAGGGGTTAAAGCAAAAAGGACATGATGTCGTTGTTCGTGATCTATATGCTATCGACTTTCAACCTGTGGTCAGCAGCAGCGAGGTCATTGGAGGAATTGGAGAAGATATTGTACGGGAGCAGGAGTATTTGCAATGGGCAGAGGTAATCACTTTTATTTATCCTATTTGGTGGACGGGGATGCCAGCCATTATGAAAGGGTATATTGACCGCGTATTCTCATACGGATTTGCTTATAAATATGTAAATGGGGTGCAAATGGGACTGCTAAAAGGGAAAAAAGCGATTATTCTCAATACGCAAGGGAAATCACATGCGGAATATGCCAGCATTGGCATGGATCAAGCACTTCGCTTGACCTCAGACAAAGGAATATTTGAATATTGTGGACTTGATGTCATGTATCATATATTCTTCGAGTCAGTACCCCAATCCGATGAGGATACACGCAAGACGTGGCTTCGCCAAATTGCAGACATGGCCAGCAAAGCATAATGAAAATAGGTTAAGGAGAAGAAGGCTTGTAATATTAAGCCTTCTTCTTTTGGAATGTGCAATAAATATGTTTGATAGTGCAGTAAAACTGAATTGGTAATTTAACAGGGCCTATATAGTGATATCTATGCCTTGAGTATGAATGCTTACCGAAGATTTAGATAGCTCGATGGCCTGAGCAAACAATTGATCGAAGGATTTACGGTCCACAAGCCCCTTGTACGAGACAACGTTATCCATCGCGTCCAACTCCTTGCTTTTCACCTTGCTGGTGACGGCCTCAAGGGTGTGTTGATCCAAGTTGTTTGCTTTTTGGAATTCACTTCTGACTTGGGACAGAGTGGAGCCATAATTTTCGAGCTTCGCCAATGCGTTAGCAAATAGGCTTCGGATATCGTCGCTTTCAGTAATATGGTCAAGTCCTAATGTTTGGGGACTCACATCCAACAGATTGACATCCGTCTGCTGCGTTGTACTATCTTTAGGCTGGATAACCTCTTGAAATGCTCCATCGGTGGCTTTGTTATACATTTTGGCAGTTCCTTTTAAGAATCCCCCATATAAACCTGTAATCGTATCCGTCATTTCTTGAAGATGTTCCTTGATTTCAGACTTCGCTTGCTCCTTATACTCTGAAGATGCGTCACTTTGGTCAATCTTATCCAGTTCATCCAGCCAAGGATCTACCGAGTTTTTCAGGCTTTGATGCAATGCAGTATATATTCCTTGTACGACCCCTAATCCCCGATCAATGAGAGCGCTTTGAGTCAATCCATCATCTAGTGCACTTTTGTTATTCATTTGCTTCAAATCCAGCATTTTCTCTGTACGTTCACTTTTTTCAGCCTGGGCATTCTGCTGCATACGGGCAGCAATCTGTTGGTTGAGCTGTTGAACTGTCGAATTATTGATTGAATTGCCTTGTTTGCTGATGCGATTGAAAGCTACTGGCAGAGATGCATTGTTTAACCTCATGAAATTCGTACCTCCTATGTATATTGAATATGAATACGCATACTCTATCAATATCGGCAGAGATCGAGAAAAATTAAAGGAAAGTGCACACGCATTCGTATACCCTCCCTGTTAAACAAGCATTCTAATTAGTGATAGGCAGGTCTGACCTGTATTCATCATTTTTTCCAAAATAATACGCCACGCTTGGCCGCTGCCATAGCTTTTGGTGAAGGGATGATATAGAGGTGTTTTCACCTTTTTGGGCTTCATTTACCGCTAGGTTGTGCAGTTTATTTTTGGTCAAGGGTGGTTTACTACAGAAAAATGAATAAATAAATGAAATGACCTTCTCTAATTAATGAAGGTCATTTTTTAAATTAAGGAATAACAATAAATTAAGCATAGCCTTTTGATATAGGCGTAATCGTTTGGAAGTCATCCAGTGGTTCTTTATACCTAGTATGAAATTCTTGCCATGGACGTCCATGCATTTTGTCGGTTAGCTATGATGCTGCGTATCACGGTTCAAAAGTAGCTGTACATGATGAAATCACTGATGTATACCTATGTAGGGTAGCAAGCTGTAGTTATAGCATTTTTTTGAGCTGGGATATACGGGCTTGGGAAACCTCAAGTATTTTGGCATATTCGTGCTGTGCTGCATTAGGGTGTTTTTGCATTAATTCTTTTAGACTTTCGATCATCTGTTGTGTCGATCGCCGCAGACGCTTGGACTCTTTAATAGACCGTTGTCCGTTAGATAAAGCTGATTTGGATGGCCTTAGGATAGGACTAAAATTTATCCCCTTCTTTAAACTTTCAATACATTCCCCGCAAATAAAACTATCTCTAAAATAAGTCAATTGTTCTGTTGAACCACACATTTTACACGTCACTCCGGTATATTTTCGAAAGGCGAGAATACCAGTTTCCTCATCTGCAAAAATCTCAACAGGATCACCCACATTGTAATCCATGGAAATTCGCATTTCTTTGGGAATGACGATACGGCCTAACGCATCTAAGGGGCGTGTCATACCTGTACTTTTCAAATGATAACCTCCTTTTTTTATATCCTTATAATACTAAATAAAGAGGATAAAAAAGAATAGGCTTAGAGGAGCAATCGCATATATTAAGTAAACTGTTGAAAAGTATACAAGAAGTTTCCATAATATGTTTGTCTTATTAGGAGGAAACGTTGAATTTATATTTTTCTCTTTCACATGTCCAGAGGAGGATGTCAGAAGTTATATTGGGAAATTGCGAGGGGAAGGACAGGGGGAGAGCTAGCTTTCCTGGTTAGACCAATACAGGTATCTTAATTTTTGCACTCTTTTCTATGAAAACCTATACTTATCGTTAAAGCTGACTTTAAGAAAGTAAAAGAACGAGGAGGGGAACAACCATGTACTCCATTAAAGAAGTTCAAATCAAGAGCGGATTGCCCGCATCTACCCTTCGTTATTATGAAAAAGAGGGCATATTACCTGATGTCGGTCGGGATGAAGGTGGAAGAAGGGTATATACCGAAAAACAAATCGATTGGATCAGGTTCCTTATGGCTATGAAAGATACGGGGATGACAATTGAAGAAATTAAGGCATACCTTGAGCTAAATGTAAAAGGTGAAGCCACCATACATGAGAGAAGAGATCTTCTCGTAGCCCATAAGAAAAAGGTAGAAGAACAGATGGCCCAAACGCAGCACAATTTGGAGAAAATTATTCAAAAGATAGCTTATTATGATCATGTGGTTATGGGAAAAAGCTTTTCTTAATGGGTGATTTGACTTCAAGTTAACTTTATGTTGTACGATGTAAGTATCCACTTAAAGGAGTGATTCAATTGCCTCAAGAGGCACCCCGATATTCCAGATTATAAAATGATATCCATTAGGAGGCCGCAGCATGGATTATGTGAAACTTGGAAATACAGGACTGGATGTATCCAGAATTGCTCTGGGCTGTATGAGTTACGGCGATCCCGAGCGTGGCGTGCATAAGTGGACATTAAATGAAGAACAAAGCCGCCCTTTTATTAAAAAGGCTCTCGATCTGGGTATTAATTTTTTTGACACAGCCAATGCTTACCAAGGAGGAAGTAGCGAGGTCATCGTCGGTAAGGCTCTAAAAGAGTATGCAAATCGCGATGACGTGGTGATTGCAACCAAAGTATATATGACGATGCGTGAGGGGCGGAACGCTGGCGGTTTATCACGCAAAGCAATTATGACCGAAATAGATCATAGTCTACGTCGTCTTGGCACCGATTATAT
The DNA here is from genome assembly GCF_059772165.1 of Paenibacillus sp. TY11. NCBI lineage: Bacteria > Bacillati > Bacillota > Bacilli > Caryophanales > Paenibacillaceae > Paenibacillus > Paenibacillus sp. TY11. The sequence continues at coordinate 224,553 of NZ_JCBAIQ010000010.1, forward strand.
TGATTTGTATCAGATTCACCGTTGGGATTATAACACGCCGATTGAGGAGACGATGGAAGCTCTTCATGATGTAGTAAAAGCAGGCAAAGCACGTTATATCGGAGCTTCTTCCATGTATACATGGCAGTTCCAAAAAGCACTGTACACCGCCGAGCGTCATGGGTGGACCCGTTTTGTGAGCATGCAGAATTACCTGAATCTCTTGTATCGGGAAGAAGAAAGGGAGATGCTTCCTTTCTGTACTGAGGAGAAAATCGGTGTTATTCCATGGAGTCCGCTGGCACGAGGTCGGTTAACCCGAGATTGGGACACTACAAGTACACGCTCCGAAAATGATACCTTTGGCAAATCTCTTTATGAAGCAACGGCAGCGACAGATCGGAAGGTCGTTGAGGCTGTGAAAGAAATTGCCGAAAACCGTGGTGTTTCCCGTGCCCAAGTGGCCTTAGCATGGGTACTGCAAAAACAACCGGTCTCCGCTCCGATTATTGGAGCAACAAAGGAGCATCATTTGACAGATGCCGTTGCTGCGTTGGAAATCAAATTAACGCCTGACGAAATCGAACAGCTTGAAAAGCCCTACATACCACATCAGGTAAAAGGTTTCGTTTGATCTGCGAATAGAAGTAGAGTCAAATCGAATATATGAAGCCCCCAGCATATTTGCAATACGCTGGAGGCTTTTTTTTGCATAGATATCCAAAAATCTAAAGATAAACGTTGTAGGTCGCAAGTATGAAAAATGGTTTGGCAAGTGGCGGTTCATAATGCGTTTATAGGGTAAAAGTGTAGTACCAAGGTGGGGAAAATGGGGGAGTTGACTCTCACGCCACGTGAGACTATAGACTGTGTAACAAGGGAGGTGAAGCGGGATGGCTTATACGGTGAAGGAAGTATCCGGTCTGTCCGGAATTAGCGTACGAACTTTGCATTATTATGATGAAATCGGATTACTAAAACCACATCATGTCGGGGATAATGGGTATCGCTATTATGAACAGGAACAACTGTTGAGGCTCCAGCAAATCATGTTATACAGGGAACTGGAATTACCTTTATCTGAAATTGCCAGTTTGCTGGAGCGAACAAAGGAAAAAAAGGCCGAGGTTTTGCAGGCGCATAGAATCAAGGTGCAAAACAAAGTCTTCCGCTTGCATACTCTCCTACAGACCATCGATGAAATGGTGGCTCATTTGAAAGGAGAACAAACGATGAAACCGGAGCATATGTACCAAGGGTTTAACCCGGAAAAGCAGGAAATGTATGAACTTGATCTGACGGAACGTTATGGTCAAGAGGTCGAGGAGAAGATCCAGGAGAGCAAGAGGGCGACGACAAACTGGAGCAAAGAGGATTATTTGGATTCGCAGGCAGAGGCAGATCAGATCCATCAGCAGTTGGCTGAAGCCATGAATAAGGGATTGAAGCATAACAGTAAAGAAGTGCAGGCGCTGATCCGTCGCCATCTCCAATGGGTGAGCCGATTCTATACACCTACAGCAGAAATTTATAGCGGGCTGGGGGACTTGTATGTGGAGCATGAGGATTTCAGAAAAATGTATGAAGGCTATCGCTCCGGACTGGCTGAGTATTTGCGAGACGGGATGAAGGTGCTGGCTGAACGGGAATTAAACTAACAACAGCTGGTGAAAAAAGGTTGTAAGAGGTACGACAAAAGGGATGAACAACAAGCCCATTCCGATGGCCTGATGTTCACCCTTTTTGTGTGTAAAGCTGCTTTACATGCTGCTGTGTGTCGCTCTCATACCTTGTTGATTGCTGTTTCTGTACTGCTGCATGTTACCATTGCTTGCATACTGCTGCCCAGTTGTACCCATGTGTTGTGGAAAGCTAGGACTCATGTGGCTTCCCGTACCAAAGGAGGACGGTTGTGTACTGCGGGAGGCGTAGTTATCGCCAAATCCGGGCTGAGTCATTTGGCTGCTGGAGCGGATGGTGTTTTCCAACTGACCACACAATTGAATGACTTGTTGGTATTGCTGCATAGCTTGTTGGTGGTGCTGGATTGCGGTTTGGATCATTTGAGCTGCATTACGTTCACGTTGCACCAGGTCTTCAAGACTGGATGCATTTTGTTGCTCCTGTTGCAGCAACTGCTGATACATGGCAGTTCCTTGCTGTGTTTGCTGTACCAATTGCTGCATAATTTGTTCACATTGATGAAGTTGTTGCTGTGGAGCCATGTTGTTGTACATTGATCATCAATCTCCTTCGCCGGATAGTTTTAGGTTTTAGGACCCTCATATATTGTGGCGAAGGAAGACCATATATATGCACAATTTTGGTTACAGGCTAGACACCAGAATAGACGTAAATTCCTCTAGGAATACACGATCTTCGTGGTCAAAGCGGCCTTTTAGCGGGCTGTCAATGTCTAGCACTCCAATCAGTTCATCGTTCTTGATCAGAGGGATAACGATTTCGCTATTGGAAGCAGCGTCACAGGCGATATGTCCTGGAAATGCATGCACATCATCTACAACAAGCGTTCGCCGTTCTGCTGCTGCGGTACCGCATACACCGCGTCCCAGTGGAATCCGTATACATGCGGGTAAGCCCTGAAAAGGACCGAGTACAAGCTCGGTACCATCGTAAAGATAGAAGCCGCTCCAATTAATATCCGGCAGAAAATGACCTAGTAACGCAGAAGCGTTTGCTAGATTGGCAATGGTATTGGATTCATCGTGAACAAGTGCCCGGAGTTGTCCGAGAACGGATTCGAATTGTTCCTGACGTGTGCCTTCGTAGGGGATAGCTTGAAACATGTAGAGTCCACGCTCCTAACAATGATTTTTGCATTATCTGTTGCATGTATATCCCAAAATAGGTAATTATGCAAGTCGCTTTTACCATTGGTTAATTAATTTAAGATATAACGATTGTATACATTCAGTCAAGTGGAAAATCCTCTGTAACCTTTTGGTAATCCCCGTACTCTAATCTCTGTACAGAATAATTTTGGGAAGAGAAAAGGAGTTGTCTATTATGAAAAAGGTATATTACACACTCACCTCAGCGGTGGTGGCGAGTTTGATTCTGACCGCTGTTCCTGTGTCGGCAGTATATGGAGCTTCAACGAACAATACCCAACCTGCACAAGCTGCAACAGGAGCATCATCCCTAAAGGAAGTGGATGCTAAAATTGTGCAAAAGGCGCAAGAGTATATAAAAGCAGTGACAGGCAAAATCTATACGTTTAGCGGGGCAAAGAAATGGAGTATGGGTAACGAGAGCGGTTGGGATTTTAGTATAAAAGGTGTTGAACACAGTCAAGTCATGGTTACCAAGACGGGTGAATTAGAACGTATATATGTGGATCAATCCTGGGGGGAACTCAAGGATAGCTACAAACAGCAACTTCAAGCTGCATTGAAAAGCGTTCTCCAGGAACCGGAAGCAAGTAAGACACCGGAAAGAGTAAATATTACAGTGGATAAAAGCCCGGAGTATCCTAAAGGTGCAATAGATTTATATACCAAAATCGATAATAACATTATTATTCTGCGGGAGGGTAAAGTGCTGCGCACAATAAAGCTGCTTGCCAAGCAGGAGATTGATGAAAATGCACTGAAGGCGGCAAGCGGTGTCTTCGCTGGTCTGGAGGGCGTAAAGCAGGGGACGCTGGTTGAACCAACCCAGTTGATCACTGCGAATGGAAAGACCTTATATAACCTGATGTTTGGAACTGGAGCGAATCCGGTGTTTGTGAATGTCGAAAAGGGTACGAACAAAGTAACCAAGGTTGCGGCATATGAATTGCAGGATTCCGCTGCTAATTATAAAGAAGCATTCAAAAAAATGAAATCATACAGCGAGGCTCAACTGCTGAAAAATGCAGCCGGGCATTCCAAGGAGCTTTTGAAGGTTGACCTGACTGGCTATAAAGCGACACTGGATCCCAAGTTGACGGCTGTCGTGCATTTTACGAAAAGTGGATCTCCTTCTCTAATCGGTTCCTTTAATTCGAAAGGCCAATTTTATGAACTGGAATTTAAGGAATATAGAGAGTAATTCGACAAGGGCTGTCCCTCATCTGTTTCCGGCTTGTTTACAATGGGTAAAAACAGTATAACGTTGTTGGCCTTAAGCCGGGGAGGAGTTATAGCCATGCATGCAGATGTTCAAAACTTGTTTATCCGTATCCAGATGCTATCCTATGCACAGCAGAATGATCTGACGGTAAGAGATATTCAACCTGTATTGGAAGAGCGCGGTTACCGCGTAGGAGAACGTGAGGTCAAGCAGGAGCTTGAAAACCTGACGCAGGAAAACTTTCTGACACCGCATGATGATTTGTTCAGTATTACCGGCGCGGGGATCGATGAATTACAGGAAATTCAGTCGATGCTGGGCGTATTGTATAAGGATGTCGTGAAAAATTCAACGCATGTCACTTCCCGTGCCTCTTCTTAAAAGTATAGGAGCGCAAAAAAAATCTCATAAAATAAAAGTTGCCCTCTTCATTCCTGATTTTAGGAAGCGGAGGGCTAATTTTATATATAAAAGCTTCTCAGCTTTAAAGAAGGTTGTGTTTGTTGGAGGTGTATGCTTAAATGTAGCGTATATTTGTTGTCATTTTGATGCTGGAAGGATGATGAACATGTGTGCATATGCATGTAAGGGGCTTATACCACCGCTGGAAAGCCCGCGTCTTCGCCTGCGAAGGATGGAAAGCGGGGATGCGGCTACGATGTTCGCCTGCTGGTCTGACCCGGAGGTTCACCGTTATATGAACCTTTCTGGTATGTCAGGACGTGAGGATGCAGAGGATATGATTGAGCTGTTGAATGAACTAGCGAAGACAGAGGACGCGCTGCGCTGGGGCATAGAGCTGAAGGAGAACGGGAAGCTGATTGGAAGCTGTGGTTTTAATTATTGGCAGACGGAGGGAGCTTATAAAGCCGAAATTGGTTATGAGTTGGCCAAGCCCTATTGGCGACAGGGTTACATGACCGAGGCGCTACGCTTGGTACTGTCATTCGGGTATAATACGATTCGATTGAATCGGATCGAAGCGCTGGTGGACCCACGCAATACAGGCTCGCAAGCCTTGCTGTCCTCCATGGGCTGGACACAGGAAGGACTGTTACGGCAGGTGCAGCATACATCTACAGGCTTTAAGGATATGCTGATGTATTCTTTACTGCATGGAGAATGGCTCAGACTGGAGGCAAAACGAAATGCTGTTTCAGTATAACGGCGGGTCGTCGCCGCTGCACAGGCTAGGGCCGTTAAGTAAGCTAATATGGGTGGGATGCTTTAGCCTGCTGTCGATGGCATGGGATTCGACGCTGCAGGAAGCGGCACTTTTGGCTGTACTGATCGCTGTCGCTGGCTTGGGCGCACGTTTGACCCTAGCACGCCAACTTCGGGCTATGTCGTTCCTGATTGGTTTAGGTATTCCGTATTTTATACTGTCTATTCTAGCGATTCGAGAAGGACATACAGTGGCGTCATGGGGACCAATTGTGATTACAGCAGAGGGACTGGATATCGCAGGGGCGTTAACGCTGCGGATTTTTGTGTTGTTTTTGGCATCCTATATCTATCTCTCGACAACGGATCCCAGAGATTTTGTACAGGCTTTGAACTTACGCTTGCGTGTTCCTTATCGGTTTGCGTTCGGTATTTCGGTGGCGTTGACGTTTCTCCCCTTATTGGAAGAAGAGGGACGAACAATTATGGCGGCAAGGCAGGTTCGTGGGCAGAAACCACCACGAGGGCTGAAAAATCGATTAGCCTATTGGAGCGGATATACGGCTGCAGTGTTGGTGAATGCAGTGAGACGGGTCCAGCAGACGGCGCTGGCTATGGAAGGGAAAGGGTTTGGAGCTTATGCGGACCGTACCTATCTTCGCGAACTCGATAATGATCGCTTAGGCTACATATATGCTTTGGTTGCTGTAATAGCTACGGTTGTTTTATGGTGGAGCTTATAAAGAGCAGCCTCTTTTTTTGTTCATATTGTCAACTTATAAAATAAATTTTGGTTGACAATATGAGTGCGGGTGAATACATTTATACAGTAGCAGCTTGTACAGGATCGAGGCTGTTACCTTTAACATTTAGATTATGGAGAGGAGTTATGAAAATACATATGAAGGAATCTCGTATTTTCGCAAAATTTACGACGCTGGATATCGTATTGATGGCGATGCTGGCAACGTTGAACGGCGTTATGACTGTGTATTTGTCGATGGTTAACAAAACGTTAAACAGTCTGGGAGGGCCTATCGCAACTTCAACTATTGTCGGACTGTACATGATATACGGTTTGCTGGCTTATTATATTATTCGCAAGCCTGGTACGGCGGTTATTGCTTATTCATTTGGCGCAGTGGTACAGTCCTTCATAGGCTCTGCTTACGGATTTGCTTCTATCATTGCGGCGGCTGTCTGTTATATGATCGTTGCCGAGCTGGTATTTGCCTTGTTGCGATATCGACGCTGGAACGCAGTTTCCCTGATGCTGGCGGGTGGAGCCATGGTTCCGCTCTGGTTTATCGTGGCAGCGAATATGTTTGGCTATATGCATTGGGGGTGGAAGGTGCTGACGATTGCATTGGTCGTACGTATCCTGAGCGGTATCATCCTGTGTGGTCTGCTGACAAAAGTGCTGGGCGATGCATTAAATCGTACGGGACTGTTAAAACGCTTTGAACTGGGACGCACTTCGCGTGCATCATAGCCATGACTGTGTACGAGGTTGCATCCTTCAAGAATGGGGATAGAGGATATTTTGGGGATGAATGAACATAACAATTACGATTCTGAGTGTAAAATAGCCGTGTCCTTGAAGAATTTTGGCTATCGGTATGATGACCAGGTCGAGCCAGTGTTACACGGTCTGACACTGGATATTACGGTGGGCGAGCATGTAGCCATTGTTGGCGCCAGCGGAAGCGGAAAGTCTACGCTGTGCCAGCTACTTCATGGCGGGTTGTCCCGTTCTGGCGAGGGCGAACGGACGGGGGAGCTGACTGTGTACGGGATGGACCCCGACACCGCTGATCTGGCTACTGTCGCCTCCACTGTCGGCGTCGTGCTTCAGGACCCGGATGCCCAGCTGGTGCAAGGAATCGTCGAAGACGAGATTGCTTTTGGACCGGAGAACCTGCGCGTGCCTCCGGCAGAAATAGCGCAGCGCCTCGCCGCTGCGCTGGAGGCCGTCGGCCTCGCTTCCGAGCGCGGCTCCTTCGTGCGCCGCCTC